>DAOMFN010000033.1:0-7998 GCA_035429785.1 Anaeromyxobacteraceae bacterium | reverse complement strand
CCGCAGATCTCGAAGTAGTTCGTGCCGAAGGGGCTGCCGGTGATGTAGCGCGGGGTGACGCCGTCGCCGAGGAAGTAGCGGCTCACGCCGGGGATGAAGCCGGTCACCGGGTCGAAGGGGAGGACGAGGGGCTGCGCGGCCGGGCCGCCCGGGAAGGGGACGAACGGAACGCCCGTGGCCGGGTCGATGAGCGTGTCCTCCACGTGCTGGAGGAACGGGCCCACGCGGCTCGTCAGCGCGTCGGTGAAGATGCCGGGGGCGATGCCGATGTCCTCGGTGAAGAAGATGTCGCGGTTGCTGCCGGTCGAGACCACGTTCTCGAAGGTCTCGGTGCCGTAGGGGTGGGTCACCCGGTAGGTCCCGTCGAAGGGCACGCCGGAGGTCACGCGGATGCGCGTGAAGACGACCTGCTGGCCGGCCTGCGGCGCACCCGAGCCGAAGGCGGCCTCGACCGCCAGCACCAGGATGGCCTTGCCGCCGCCCGGGAGCGCGATCGGGTTCGAGACCACCCGGTGGTAGAAGAGCTCGTCCGGGAAGGACGTCGGGAAGGTGTAGGGCAGCGCCGGAGGAGCGGCGAGCAGGCAGGCCGTCTCCTGGAGTCCCTGGGGGTCGTTGGCGCCGTAGGCCGGCGGGATGCACAGGTCCAGGACCATGCCGTTCAGGTCCTGGTACCAGGCCGGGAAGCCGTGGCCGGGGGGAGAGGGGACGTTGGCAGGCCCGACCCGGTTCAGGTCGGCGAGCGCGGCGCTCGCGAAGGCGAGCATGGTCGCTGCGGCTGCGATTCTCGTGAATTGCGTCATGGTGGGTATCCTCGTTTGCGCGGCGGCCTGCCGTGCTCGACGGGGAGACCCTTGACTCACGTCAAGACCTGTACCTTGTTCGTGGGGTGATGGACCGGATGAGTCCATGAACGCGTCCCGGCCCGACCCGGAGCGCGCCCGTGTCCGTCCGGCTGCAGCGGGCGATGCAAGCGCGCGAGATCACGAAACGAAGCGAAGAGGCGCGGCCTGCGCTTCCGGACGGCCCGGGTGGCCCTCCCGACCGCGGATTCCGGGCTACCCGTCCCTCTTGGGTCTTCTCGTCCGACGACCGTCCGCGCGATCAGCGCCCTCCGCCGCGACGGGCGGGGCGCTCTTGCCGGGAGGCCGGCAGGGTGGAGGACGGCGGCTCGGGCGGCGGCGGCTGCACCGACGCCGGGGCGTCGAGCGTGAGGTCGAACAGCGCCCGTTCACCTGGAGTGTATCCTCCTCCCGGGATCACCTGCCCGCGGAGGGTGCGGATCGCGCAGTCGACGAGCGGGCGGGGGCTGCTGCCCCAGCTCTGCACCGTCGCGTCGAGCACCGCGAAGCCGCCCTTGCCGGCCTGGGCCTCGAGGTCCAGCGTGAGGGTGGCGGGGGTCCCCGGGCCGGGAGGGAACGAGCGGAAGCAGGGCGCGAGCGGCTCGGAGAGCGACGCCGCGACGCGCTTCGGGGCGAGCTGGATCCGCCGCGGGCCCGGCGGGTAGCCCGCCGGGCCGGTGGGACCGGGAGGCGGGACGGCGGGAACGGGAACGGGCGCCGGTGCGGCGCCGGTGGGACCGGTCGCCGGCGTCGGCTGCGCCCCGCCGCTCCACCCGAGGTCGCCGCCCGTGGCGATCAGGATCGCCGCGACCGCCACGACCCCGAGGAGCAGGATGGCCCCCACCGCCACGACGACGAGCCTCTTCACGGCGAGTCCTTGTCCTTCCCGGCCTCGACGAGCCCGTGCCGGGCCAGCTTCTCGTAGAGCGTCGAGCGGTGGAGCCCGGAGAGCTCGGCGGCCTTGCCGACCGCGCCCCCGGCCTCGCGCAGCACGTCCTCCAGGTACCTGCGCTCCCAGGCGTCGCGCGCGGCCCGGTAGCGCCCCTCGCCGGCCACCTCGGCGGCCCGCGCGGCGATCTCGGGCGGGAAGTCGGCGAGCGTGAGCTTGTCGCCCCGCGCGAGCAGGAGCGCCCGCTCGATGGCGTGCTCGAGCTCGCGGATGTTGCCCGGCCAGGAGTGGTCGAGCAGCGCCCGCATCGCCTCGGCGTCGGGCTGGAGCGGCGGGCGGGACAGGCGGGGCGCGTGCTTCTGGACCATGTGCTCCACGAGCAGCGGGATGTCCTCGCGACGCTCGCGGAGCGGCGGGAGCCGGAGCGGGATCACCCGCAGCCGGTACCAGAGGTCCTCGCGGAACTTGCCCTCGGCGACGGCCTTCTTGAGGTCCTCGTTCGTCGCCGCCACCACGCGGACGTTCGCCTTCTGCGGCTTCCGGCTCCCCACCGGGATGAACTCCCCGTCCTGCAGCACCCGCAGCATCTTGGGCTGGAGCGCCGGGGGGAGCAGCCCGACCTCGTCGAGGAAGAGCGTGCCCCCCTCGGCCTCGGCGAAGAAGCCCTTGCGGGCCTGGTCGGCGCCGGAGAAGGCCCCCTTCTCGTGCCCGAAGAGCTCGCTCTCGGCGAGGTTCTCCGGGATGGCGCTCATGTTGAGGGCCAGGTACGGCCCCTTGGCGCGGGAGGACAGCCCGTGGATGGTGCGGGCCAGCACGTCCTTGCCGGTGCCGCTCTCCCCCTCGATGAGGACCGGGACGTCGGAGGGCGCCACCCGCTCCGCCACCGAGACGACGTCCTTCATGGCCTGGCTCTTGCCGACCATGCCCTGCACCGAGAAGCTGCCCGAGAGCTGCTGCTTCAGCTTGCGGTTCTCGCGAAGCAGCGCGCCGTGCTCGGCGGCGTGCTGCACCATGACCTCGAGCTCCTCCGGGTCGAAGGGCTTCTTGAGATAATCGAAGGCGCCGGCCTTCATCGCCTCCACCGCGGTCTCCACGGTGGCGAAGGCGGTCATGATGATGACCGGGATCTCCGGCACCTTGGCCCGGAAGCGCTTCAGCCCCTCGAGGCCGTCGATGCCGGGCATGCGGAGGTCGGTGACGATGACGTCGAACTCGGCGCGGTCGAGCGCAGGGAGCGCCTCCGCCACCGACGCGAAGTCGAACACCTCGAGGGTGCGCCCGAGCGCCCGCTTCACCATCTGCCGGGCGGAGTCGAGATCGTCGATGACCATCACCCTGAGCTTCATGCGCCCTCCCTGGGCCGCGGCAGGCGGATGGTGAAGGCGGCGCCCTCCCCTGGCCGGCTCGCGACCGACACCGAACCCCCGTGGGCCTCCACCGCCTGCCGGACGATGGCGAGCCCCAGGCCGGTGCCGGTGGCCTTGGTGGTGTAGAACGGCTCGAAGACCTTCGCACGGGTCTCCTCGTCCATGCCGGGGCCGTCGTCCTCGACCCGCAGCAGGAGGTCGCCGCCGTCGCGCGACCCGGAGAACCGCACCACGCCGCCCCCGCCGGGCTGGAGCGCCTGGATGGCGTTCAGGCCCAGGTTCATGAGGGCCTGCCGGAGCAGCTCCGGATCCACGCGGACCTCGGGCGCGTCCGCGTCCCAGCGCAGCTCGGTCGCCACCTTGGCGGCCTTGGCCGCCGGGCCGAGGACCTCCACGACCTCGGTCACCACCGGCTCCACCGACTGGACGTGGGCGTTCCCGGGTCGGGCGCGGGCGAAGACCAGGAAGCGCTCGAGCAGGCCGGCGGCGCGGGTCACCTCCCGCTTCACCGCCTCGAGGTCGGCCTTGTTGGGATGGTCGGGGGGCAGCTCGCGGAGCGCCACCGAGTTGAAGCCGCGGATGACGTTGAGCGAGTTGCCGAGCTCGTGGGCGAAGCCGGCGGCGATGCCGCCCAGCGTGGCGAGGCGGTCGGCGCGCAGGACCTCGCGGGTCTTCTGCTCCACCCGCTCCTCCAGCGAGGCGATGAGCCGCTCGTTCTCCTGCCGCCGCTCCACGAGCCGGAGCGACATGCGGTTCACCGCGGTGACGAGGTCGGCGAGCTCCCGGTCGGACGGCACCGGCAGCTGCACCCCCGCCTCCTCTCCGAGCTGCTCGGAGGCCTCCACCACCTGCTCGAGGGGGCGCGCGATCCGGTAGAGGAAGTAGCTCGCGAGCGCCAGGCCCACCGCGATCCAGAAGCCGGCCACGATGGCCACGCCCCAGGCCAGGCGCCGGGCGTCGCCCACGACCTCCTCGTGGGAGTAGTCGAGGTAGAAGGCGCCCACCAGCTCGCCGTCGCGCAGCACCGGGGCGCTCGCCACGATCCCCTCCGGGTGGATGAGCCGGTCGAGCGCCTCGAGCGGCGTGGCTCCCCGCTGGAAGATGGAGGGCGGGGCGTTCACCGGGCAGGGCTCGCCCGTCGCCGAGGAGCAGGAGACCAGCCCGCCTCCCCGGTCCACCACCCAGACCCGGTCGAAGGGGCCGGCGCGGAGGACGCGCTGCGTCAGGGCGTCGAGGGCGTCCTTGCCGCCCGGCTCCGGGCCGTCCGGCAGGAGCCAGCGCGACGCCGAGCCCGACGAGGAGGCGGCGATGGCGCTGCCCTCGCGCAGGAGCAGTTCCTGTCCCCGGAGCAGGTCGCGCCAGAGCGCCACCGCCGTCACGCCCGTGGTCGCGAAGACGACGAGGCCGGCGATGAGCACGAAGAGCTTGAGGCGGAGGGTCACTATCGGGGCCCGGGATCGTTCGTCTAGAATGCCACCCTCATGCGGCGGCGGCCCCTTTTTTACGTCTTCGCGGTGGTGGCCGTCCTCCTGTTCCTCGCCGGCGTCGCCGGGGCCTGGCGGCTCAAGCGGTTCGTGGACGAGGACCCGCGCCTCTGCGCGCAGTGCCACCGCGCCAGCCCGGAGTTCTCCCTCTGGGCGAAGGGGACGCACCGCGGCGTGGCCTGCCAGCGCTGCCACCACTCCACGCCGGAGCAGGGGCTCGCCATGCTGAAGGCCTTCGTGGCCGGGAAGTCCCCGGCGGGATCGAAGGCCCACGCGCCGGTGGAGATCGGCTCCTGCGCGTCCTGCCACCTCTCCCACGACGGGAACTGGCCGCAGGTGGGCAATTCCCGCGGCCACCGCGTCCACTTCACGGAGAAGGGGATCGCCTGCGTGGCCTGCCACGCCGAGGGCATGCACGGCTTCCACCCGCTCACCGAGGCCTGCAAGAAGTGCCACGGCGAGCACACCGTCCGTGCACAGGGGATGGCGAAGCTCCACTGCTTCGTCTGCCACGACTTCCTGTCGCCCGACCCGGGGCTCCTGCCCACGCGCCGGGACTGCCTGCGCTGCCACCGCGCGGAGGGCGTGCACCCGGCGCGCTTCTCCGAGACCGCGCCCATGCAGTTCGACTGCGGCACCTGCCACAAGCCGCACGCGGCGACGCCGGCGGAGGCGATCACCGCCTGCACCTCCTGCCACGTGGTGGCCGAGGAGGCCGGGCTGCACGCCCGCCACCGCACGACGTCCTGCACGGCCTGCCACGCGCCCCACCTCTGGGTGGCCGGTCCGCCCGAGTGCGCCCGCTGCCACGCCGGCGCCGAGCGCCACGCCCACGGCAAGCCCTGCGCCGCCTGCCACGCCTTCACGGCGCGGGGCGCGGCGAAGTAGACCGCATCGGTCCACGCCGGACCCGATTGCGGAATCTGCCGCCCTGCGTCTTGACGGCGGGTGCACCATTTCCCGAACCTCGCGGGGAGAGTTCCCCACCCGAACCCACCGGAGGCCGAACCATGCGCTTCATGGCCCTCATCACGACGCTGGCGTCGTGGCTCATGATCTCGACGTTCGCGTTTCCCCAGACCGGCGAGTCCTTCCTCATCGCCTGGATCGTCGCGCTGCTCGTCTCCGGCATCGCCATCGCCTCGCCGGGGCGCATGAACCTCCGGCTCCTCATCTCGGGGCTCGCCTTCGTGCTCTTCTGGTCGGCGATCCTGCTCCCCGACGTGTCCTTCGCGGCGCGGATCTCGAACGGGACCGTGGGCGCGCTGCTCTTCGCGCTCGGCATCATCCCGTCGCCGCTGCGGCGGGACGGAGAGGCGAAGGCCTAGCGGGACCGGCCGCGCCGAAGAGGAAACGGCGGCCGATCGTCCCCGGGAGGGTGGGGGACGATCCGGCCGCCGTTCCATTCCCGGGCGCGCGGGGCGCCCGGGTCCTGCGTCACCGTCAGTGCTTCTTGCCGGCGTCGTCGTCCTTGCCGACGAGCTCCTCGTACTGCCCGCGGTGCTCCTCCTCGAGCATGGCGTGGCTCATCTTGCCGGTGAGCCAGACCCAGTTCATCGGGAAGATCGAGGGCTTCAGGTGCGCGTTGTAGAAGTGCACCACGAAGAGGAAGAGGAGCGCGAGCGTGGCCTCCTCGCCGTGGATGATCTGCGCCGACGTCAGCACCCAGTGGGGCGCGTACTTGGCGAAGAACACCGGGAACCAGAGCACGAACCCGGTGCCGACCATCATGATCATGCCCCAGAAGACGGCCCAGTAATCGAACTTCTCCAGGTAGCTGTACTTCCCGTAGGCCGGGCGCTGGCCCATGCCCAGCATGTACAGGATGTTGCCGCGGATCTCGCCGACGTCGCGCGGGCCGGGGAGCATCGAGAAGGCCAGCGTGCGGCGGGAGGCGTGCAGCGCGAGGTAGAGGATGTGGTAGGCGCCCGAGACGATGATCATCACCGCGGCGATGCGGTGCAGGAGCGCCGCGCCGTGCGGGCCGCCGAAGAGCGCCAGGATCTTGCGGGACGACTCGATGGCCTCCGGCGAGCCGGCCCCGCGCAGCGGCCAGCCGGTGAGGCCGAGCAGGATCACGCCGACCAGCATGAGCCAGTGCTGGGCGCGCTGGTGGATGTCGAAGCGCTGGACGAAGCGCGTCTCCTTCACCGGGTCGGGCCGGTGCCCGTGCTTCCGCGCGTTCACCTTGTGGCGGATCTCGGCGACGAGGTCGAGGAGCACGTGGCCGGCGAAGAAGATGAGCGTGAGCGCCGCCAGCCACGAGAACATCACGTGGAGGAAGTGCGGGATCTTGCTCTCGCTGTGGGCCGGGTCCTCGTGGGCGATGAGCTTCGCGAAGTTGTCGTTGGCGCCCTCGTGGCAGCGGCCGCAGGTCTGGGCGCGGTTCGCGCCGGCCACCGGGGACCGCGGGTCGGTCTTGGCGAGGATCGCGTGGGCGTTGGCGCGGATCACGCCCTGCTTGTCCTTCTCGGTGGCGCCGTGGCAGTCGACGCAGGCCGGCGCGCGCGTCGACCCCACCGAGACCAGCCGCCCGTGGATCGAGTCGCGGAAGGTGGAGGCCACCGTGCCCTTCAGCCCGGCCTTCTCGGCGAAGGCCACGTCGGCGTGGCACTTCTCGCAGCGGGCGGAGATGGCGCGGTCGCCGATCGCGTAGCGCGATCCGGGCGCGGGTGCCGTCTCGGCCCCCTTCACGACCTCGTGGATGGCGCCGTGGCAGCTCGCGCAGGTGGGGCCCGCGACCTTGGCGTCGCCGGTCGTCCACTTGCCGTGAACCGAGCCGGCCAGCTCGCCGACCACCTCGGCGTGGCAGTTGCCGCAGGCCAGGAAGGCCCGGGGGGCGCTCGAGGCCTTGAGCGCCGTGTACCGCTCCACGAGCGCCTGGTCGGCGCCCTGGAGCGCCGGCAGCTCGTGGGGGCCGGGCGCCTGGTAGTCGGCGTGGCAGTCGGTGCAGCCGAACGAGCCGTGAACCGACTTGGCGAACGCGGCCGGCAGGACGCCCGACTCGCCCGGCTTCGACGCCGCGTGGCAGTCGAGGCAGGCCTGGTTCGGGTCGGGCGCGGCCGCGGCAGGTGCATCGGCCGCGACGGCGGCCAGGGGCAGGGAGAGGCAGAGGGCGAGCAGGGAGAGTTTGGCGCGCATCATAGGTCCGGTGGGGGGCCCCGTGCAGGGGTCGTGCCTGGAGCGGCGCAGGATAAAGGCCTGGAATCCCGACGCCTTGCGCTGGATCAGATCGCCGTTGCGCGCATGGATTGCGTTTGCACTGCGATCTCGAAACGGAAGTGCGGCCCCAGGGGGGTCCCCGGGGCCGCATCGCCGTCCAGCGAGGGACGAGAGTTCCTAGGCCTTCGTCTCCTGGGCGGCAGCCTTGGCCGGCGTGGCGGCCTGCGTCAGGGCGCCGACGGCGGCCCCGGCGACCG
>DAOMFN010000032.1:7447-10005 GCA_035429785.1 Anaeromyxobacteraceae bacterium | reverse complement strand
CGGGACGGCGGCCACGGCGAGCACGAGCGCGGCGGCGACCCGCGTCACGTCAGGCGGGAGGCGCCTGCCCCGGGGTGCCGCCGGGCGGCTCCGCCGGCGCCGCCGGCTCCTCGGTGGGGACGTAGATGTCGCCGCCCGACTGCAGGTCGAGGGCCACGGCGAGCAGGAAGAGCACGAGCGCGAACAGCGCGATGCCCTGCCCGATGCTCATCGCGAGCACGAGGAGGAGCGGGTGCGGGAAGATGAGCGACGAGGCCATGAACAGCATGGCCACCATGGTCCCGATGACCGAGAGGAGGACCAGCTTCTTCGACATCTCGTGCTTCACTGGGCACCTCCCTTCGCCGTCTTCGGCCGGCGCGAGAGCGCCAGCGGGTGGATGTCGTTGTGGCAGTCGATGCAGTTCATCTCGCCCTTGCGGATGGCCTCGAGCGAGTCGCCGTGCGTCTCCACGTACTTCTTCGCGTAGGTGGAGTGGCACTGCATGCACGCCCCGCTGCGGAACGGCTTGTACAGGTGGATGGGGGGCCCACCCTCCCCGTCCGGCCCGGTGCTGGCGTACTCGGTGATGTACTTGAACAGGTGCTTCATGCCGTTCTGCTTCGTGGTGATGGCGCCGAACATCTCGTAGTCGGCGTGGCAGGTGTAGCAGCTGTTCTCGCCGAACTTGTGGTTGCGGCTGTGCTGGGCGGCGAGGCTGTTCGAGCTCGGGTCCTCGGCGTCCCGCAGGTACGGCCCCATGACGTGGCAGGAGCCGCAGAACGGGCGGGAGAGCGTGTACTCGAAGCTCGCGATGTTGCCGGTGAGGGAGACCACGAGGGGGAAGGCGCCCAGGCCGAGCAGCAGCATCGACTTGGTGACGCGGTTCAGGTGGGGGCGCCGGACGATGTACCAGACGCCGATGAGGATGCTCATCACCGCGCTGGCGAGCGCGACGAACTTCAGGAGCTGCTCGGTGGAGTGGATCGCGAACACTGTGGTCCCTCGCTCACTTCACGACGACGGGCCCGCCGGTGATCTCCGGCGGTCCCGACACGAGGTTGGCGCAGTTGGCCTTCACCCACTCGGCCGCGACGCGGTCCGACTGGAGGATGCCCTCGCGGGTCTCGAAGACGCTCATCGACGCCCACCAGCCGTCGCCCTCCTCGATGGCGACGTAGGAGACGAAGCCGGGCACCTTGCGGATCACCTGGATGAAGGAGGCGTTCACCTTCTCGTTGAACTCCTTCGTGTTCTTGATCTTGTAGCGACGTATCGTTCCGTACATGGGTCCTCGCGAGCCGGTGGGAGGGTCCGGCGGTGGAGCGGGTCGAAGATGAGGCGGCAATCTAGTCCAGGTGGCCCCGGCGACTCCATCCCCGGGGGTCGAAGTTTTCTTCCCGGCCTTGACGTGGCGCGTCAGTCGATCGTGAAGAGCATCCGCAGGCTCGAGAGCACCCGCGCCGCCGGGGACTTGTGCTTGTGCGAGAAGACGAGGTCCCGGTGGCGCATCACGGTGGCCATCCGCAGCCAGCCGTGGGCCGGCGAGAACCCCTCGTAGCCGCGGGCGAGCGCGCGCAGCGCCGCCTGGCTCTCCGGATGCCCCGGAGGGCAGCGCTCCGCCATCGTCCGCATCGTCTCCCGGATGCGCTCCCGGCGCTCCGCCCGGGTGCGCTTCCGCGGCCTCCGCCGCGCGGAGCCGGGGAGGCCGATGGCGTTCCCGCCGTGCTGCCGGTAGAGCACGAGCGGCTCGGGCACGTAGCGGAGCCCGCCGCGGCCCGAGGCCTGGAAGGCCATCCAGTAGTCGTGGGGCATCACGTCCGGAAACGGCAGGCACGCCTCGACGAGCTCGCGCCGCACGAGCATGGAGTGGCCGGGGGCGCCCTGCCCCACCGCGAACATGAGCGGGTCGGCCACGTCCACCTGGCGCTTCACCTGCGACATGCGCCGTCCCAGGGGCCGCAGCCCCTCGTCCACGAGCTCGGAGTCGGAGTAGACCGCGGGGTGGTCGCCGATGCGGGAGCGCAGGACCTCCAGCTTGCGGGGCAGCCAGACGTCGTCCTGGTCGCAGGGGGCGACGAAGGCGCCGCGCGCGAGGGCCAGGCCGCGGACGAAGTTCCGGACGTACCCCTGGTTCGACGCCGACGGGAACACGCGGATCCGCGGGTCGCGGGCCGCGTAGGCCTCGAGGATCGCGAGCGTGCCGTCGGTGGAGGCGTCGTCCACGGCCACGATCTCGAGCGGCGGGAGCGTCTGGGCGAGCACGCTGTCGAGCTGCTCGCGCAGGTGCCGATCGCCCTGCCAGGTGGCGAGGACCACCGAGATGTCGGGAACGGGGTCGGGCATCGGCGCGCGCCCGCCGGGGCGCGGTGAACCTCATAGCACGGGCGCGCCGCCCGGCCGCTGGCGAACCCCTCCCGCGAGGCCCCTTCCGCGAGGACCCTCCGGCGAGGCAGGCCGGGGGAAGGGACCCCGATTCGCCCGCACCGCCGGCGCCCCGGGATTTACACTGGGGGTGCAGTGGTCAGGCCGTCCCCGCGTGCCCCGGGAGGGGCGAGGGAGGTCGTCATGAAGCGCGC
>DAOMFN010000032.1:1345-7347 GCA_035429785.1 Anaeromyxobacteraceae bacterium | reverse complement strand
TCAGGCCGTCCCCGCGTGCCCCGGGAGGGGCGAGGGAGGTCGTCATGAAGCGCGCAATTCGACTGGCAGTGATGGCAGGGCTGTCGCTGGCGTTCGCCGGAGCCGCGCTGGCGCAGGAGGAGCAGGAGTCCTCCCGGCCGGTCCCGGCCGCGGAGTGCAAGCCGTCCGACCCGTGCACGGACATCGAGCCCGGTGCGGCCTCCAAGGAGCCGGAGCAGGCGCTCGAGGACCCGGCGGAGGTCGAGGCCTCCAGGGCCCACCAGAAGTGGGTCGAGGAGATCTGGACGTCACCGTGACGGCGGAGCCGGGGCCGCCACGGCCTCGGCCATCGCCGTCAGCCGGCGCACCAGGTCGGCCTCGAAGGCGGCGGGGGTCACGCCCAGCTCGGCCTCGAATGCATCGGGGAACGCGCGACCCTCGCCGAGGCGGGAGACGACGCGGCGCACGCCCGGCTCGCCGAACCTCGCGACCAGCTCGCGGAAGGCCCGGTCGGCCGTTCCGTAGAACGCCACGGGGTCGGCGCGCTGGAGCGCGAGCGGATCGGTCAGCCCTTCCACCCGGGCCTGGTCGTGCCGCTCGCCCGCGGCGACGCTCGCCATGCCCTCGACGAACCACGGGGGCACGGCGCGGGCGCGCCCGTCCCGCCCGGTGGCCTCGAAGAGGGCGCAGTGCGTGAGCTCGTGGGCCAGGATCTGGCCCAGGGCCGCGTCGGTGGCGCGACCCCTCGACCACGAGCGCGGCGACTGGAGATCGACGGAGCGGGTGCGCGCCCAGGCCCGCATCCAGGGGCGCCCCCGCCTGCCGGTGGCGTCCTCGAGCCCCGCGTGCGTGGCGTGGACGGTGAGCGCGACCGACGGTGGCAGGCTGCCCCACCGCGCGGCCGAGCGCACGGCCGCAGGCAGCACCCGGCGCAGCTGCTCCCGGATGGCGCCGTCGTCCTCCGTGCCCCCGACCGAGAGCACGACGGAGTCGACGCGAAGGTCCCATCCGTCCGGGGCCTGCGGCGGCTCCGCCTGGGAGAGGACGAGTCCGATCGCGAGCAGGGGAAGGAGCACGGTCTATCGGGGCGAGGGGGGCCGGCGTGGAAGCCAGTTTTTATTGATTGTCGTTAACGGCGCAACTGGCCCCCGTCGGAGTCACCCCGACGTGGGGACATCGTGGCGATGGGCTATGGTGCGCCGGTGCGCATCCCGTCCGCCGCCGCCGCGCTGGTGCTCGCCGCCTGCGCCTCGAGCCCTCCCCCGCTCCCGCCGCCGCGCTGGATCCCGCCGCCCGGGGCGGCAACCTGCACCGACGCCCACCCGTGCGAGACGGTGAAGCGCTGGTTCGAGGTGGAGACGGAGGCGGCCCTCGCCTGGCCCGCCTGCCACCCCGTTCCGCTGCGCGGCAGCGAGGCCGAGTGCGCGCGCGCCGACGCTGCCTACGCGAAGGTTCACCGGGAGCGACTCGAGTACGTGGCCGGCCTCTGCGGCGGGGCGGTGGGGTCGAACGCCTGGACCATCCGGCCCTTCCTCGGAACGCCGGAGAACGACCGCATCGTCACCTGCGGTGGGAAGGGGGACGTGGCGCCCTTCACCTGCCGCCTGTGGGAGTGGACGTGGAGCACGCCGTCCAAGGGAGGCGCCTTCGTGGTCTTCCTCGTCCAGCCCACCGGCGCGCCGCCCGGCGTCTGGGCGGTGAACAGCTGCTCCTACTGCGAGGCGGGCGGCGCCTGCCAGGACTTCACCGGACGGCGATGACCCGCGGCGTGCCGCCGTCGCGCCGAGCCGGGCTCAACGCATGAAGTGGCAGGTGTAGCCGCCCGGGTGCTTCACGAGGTAGTCCTGGTGGTAGTCCTCCGCCGGGTACCAGGTGGAGGCCTTCACGATCTCCGTGACGATGGGCGCCTTCCACAGGCCCGACGCCTGGACCTTCCTCTTCACCGCCTCGGCCGTCGCCCGCTGCGCCTCGTCCGCGTAGAAGATGGCGCTGCGGTACTGCGTGCCGACGTCGTTCCCCTGCCGGTTCGCGGTGGTCGGGTCGTGCATCCGGAAGAACCACTTCTCGAGCAGGTCGGCGTAGGACAGGAGGCGGGGGTCGAAGACGATGCGCACCGCCTCGGCGTGCCCCGACTTGCTGTCGTGGGTGTCCTCGTAGCGCGGGTTCGCGAGCCAGCCGCCGGTGTAGCCGACCTGGGTCTCGAGCACCCCCGGGATCTTGCGCAGGATGTCCTGCATCCCCCAGAAGCAGCCGCCGGCGAGGATCGCCACCTCGCGGTCGCGCACCGGAGCCGGTCGGGGCGCGTCGCCACCGTGCGCCGGTCCCGGAGCCGCCATCATGCCCCCGGCCATGAGCAGGGCCGGCCCGGCCTTCGACCAGCCGCCCCCGTGCATCGCGATCGACCTCATGCGTCCTCCTCCTTCCGGAGCCCGCGGAGCACAGACCGCTTCTCGCCGTAGGCGCTCCGCACGGCGACGTAATCCCGGTCCTCGAGCAGGAGCCCGCGGGAGATGGTGCGGATCTCCTCCTCCTCGTCGCCGGTGACGGTGCCGTCGGCGGACGCCACGGCGAAGAGGCAGTGGAGCAGCCCGAGCTTCTGCTCCTGCGTGGCCGCCTCCCGGAACTCCCGGGTGGCGACGAAGTTGTGCGTGGGCCCGAGCATCTTCTGGGTGGCGCGGGCGATCTCGATCACCATGGCCGCCTCCGGCGGCGTGAGCCCGCCGTGGGTGGAGACCAGCCGCTCCATCTCGGCGACCTCGGCGGGCGCGGTGACGGTGTCCACCGACGCCACGCGGGCGAGCAGGAAGGCGAACAGGGCGAGGTGCTTCGCCTCGGCCGGGTCGAGGGACTCGAGCCGATGGGCGATCCGGTGGACCACCTCGGCCTCGGGATCGCGCGGGGGGCCGCTTCCCACCCCCAGCCATTCCAGGAAGGACATGCCGGAGGACTAACGGGCGGGCGGTGGTCGCGCCGGATAAGAAGCCGCCATGGCTGGAAAGCTCGTTCTCACCGACGCGGAGTGGAAGGCCCGCCTCTCCCCGGAGGCCTACGCGGTCCTGCGCGGCCACGGGACGGAGCGGCCCCACACCGGCTGCTTCGTCGGCACCCACGAGCCCGGGACCTACGTCTGCGCCGGCTGCGACAACCCGCTCTTCCGGTCCGGGTCGAAGTTCGAGTCGGGCACCGGCTGGCCGTCCTTCACCGAGCCGGTGGGGCCGGACGCGGTCTCCGCCGTCGTCGACCGCTCCCACGGGATGATCCGCACCGAGGTGCGCTGCGCCCGCTGCGACGGCCACCTGGGGCACGTCTTCCCGGACGGCCCGCCGCCCACCGGCATGCGCTACTGCATGAACTCGGTGGCGATGCGCCACGTGCGGGAGGGGTAGCACCAGGGGCGCACACCCCTTCCGTGACCCCAGCGGCCGTCGCCCCGGAGAAAGGGCGCGCCCTGGAACGCCGATTTGAATACCCTGTCGGCCGGAGGTGGGAGCGTTGGCGCGACGCATCGGGACGTCCTGGAAGCGGGAGCCGGCCGAGGGGCGCTTCGACGCCGTGGTCGTCGGGTCCGGCCTCGGCGGCCTCGGGGTCGCGGCCATGCTGGCCCGCCGGCGCGGCATGCGCGTCGCGGTGCTCGAGCGACACACCACCGCCGGGGGCTTCACCCACACCTTCGAGCGCCCCGGGTTCGAGTGGGACGTCGGCGTCCACTACGTCGGCAAGGTGACCGGCCGCCGCGGCGGCATGCGGCGGCTCTTCGACTACGTGACCGCCGGCGCGCTCGACTGGGCGCCCCTGCCCGAGGTCTACGACCGCATCGAGGTGGGCGGCCGCGGCTTCGACCTCCGCGCCGGGGAGGAGGCCTTCGTCGACGGCCTCGCCGCCTCGTTTCCCTCCGAGCGCGACGGGATCCGCGGCTACCTCCGGCAGGTGAAGGCCTGCGCCCGGGCCGCCGGCCCGTACTTCGCGGCCAAGGTGGTCCCGCCGCGGGTGGGCGCGCTGCTCGGGGGGCTCATGCGCCGCGGCTTCCTCCGCCACGCCCGGCGCACCACCGGCGAGGTCATCGCCGCGCACGTCCGGGATCCGGTGCTGCGCGCGGTGCTGGCCGGCCAGTACGGGGACTACGGGCTGCCGCCGGCGCTCTCCAGCTTCGGCAACCACGCGCTCGTCGTGGACCACTACCTCCACGGCGCCGGGTACCCGGTGGGAGGGTCGAGCCGGATCGCCGAGACCATCGTCCCGGTCGTGGAGGGCGCGGGCGGACGGGTGTTCGTGGGCGCCGACGTCGAGCAGGTCGTCGTCGAGGACGGCAAGGCTGCAGGCGTCCGGACCTCCGACGGGCGCCTGGTGCGGGCACCCATCGTGGCGAGCGATGCGGGTTGGGCCCTCACGGTGGGGCGGCTCGTCCCCCCGGAGTGGCGCGCGCGATTCCCGTCGATGGCCGACGTGCCCTCCTCCCCCGCCCACCTGTCGCTCTACCTCGGCCTGAGCGGCACGGCGGCGGAGCTCGGGCTCACCGGCACCAACCTCTGGATCTACGGCGACGCCGACCAGGACGGGGCCTTCGAGCGCTTCGAGCGCGACCCCGCGGCCCCCTTCCCGGTCCTCTACCTCTCCTTCGCCTCGGCGAAGGACCCGACCTTCGAGGAGCGCTTCCCCGGCAAGGCCACGATGGAGGCGGTCACCATGGCGTCGTGGGGCTGGTTCGAGCGCTGGCAGGACACGCACTGGGGGCACCGGGGACCGGAGTACGAGTCGCTGAAGTCGGGACTCCGGGCTCGGATGCTCGCGGCGGTGCTGGCCCGGCTGCCCCAGCTCGCCGGACGCGTGGAGGTGGCGGAGCTCTCCACGCCCCTGTCCACGCGTCACTTCGCCAGTCACCCCAGCGGGGAGATCTACGGGCTCGCGCCGACGCCGCGCCGCTTCGAGAAGGACCCCGGCGTCCGGACGCCCATTCCCGGCCTCTTCCTCACCGGCGCCGATGCGGGGACGGCCGGCCTCGCCGGCGCGCTCGCCGGGGCCGCGCTGTGCGCCTCGGCCATCCTCCGGGAGAACACCATGGCCGCCATCGCGAAGGAACCCGTTCCCGGCCGCGTCTCGCAGGGGGTGGCTGGATGACCCGCGTGAACGGACCCGTGCTGGGGCTGCCGGAGCTCGACGCTCCGCACGCCGACCTCCTGCTGCGCGCGCGGGACCTCGCCGACGCCGCGCGCCGACGCGAGGGGCGCAGGGCCGCCGCGATCCTCGACGGCCTCGTCGAGGCCTCCGCGCTGCACTTCGCGCAGGAGGACGAGTGGATGGACCGGACCGCCTACCCGGACCGGGTGGCGCACCGCACCGCCCACGACCTCTTCCTCCAGGACCTCCACGTCGCCGTGCTGGAACTCGCGGGCGGGGAGGTGACGCCGAGGATCCTCGACTGGGCGGACGGACGCCTCCCGGAATGGCTTCGCTTCCACATGGAGCGGAACGACCGGCCGCTGGCGCGCCACCTCGAACGCGCCCTCCGCCGGAGCACCGGCAAGCCCCATCCCACCCGCAGCTGACGCGCGCTACGAGCCGGGCCGGGCCAGCCGGCCGAAGAAGTCGTCCGGGTTCCAGGCGGGGCGCCCGGGCGCCTCGGCGACGAGCAGCGCCACCAGGAACTGGAGCCGGGCGAACCGCGCGGTGTCTTCCCACCGCCAGCCAGGATCCCACTCGTCGCGCGGCGTGTGGTAGCGGTCGCGCATCCAGGTCCGGCGCGCCGCCGGATCGGCCCCTTCCGGCGCCTTCCACCCGGGCGTGAGGAAGAGCGAGGGCACCCCGGCCCGGACGAAGCTCCACTGGTCGGAACGCACGAAGCCGGCCGACCGGGGATTCGGGTCGGGGGACAGGGGGATGCCGAGGGTGTCGGCCGCCCGGGCGACCGGCACCGCCAGCGTGGAGTGCTCGGCGCCGCGGGCCACCGCGTCGAGGAACGGGAACGCCGTGGGCGCCCCGTCCACGTTGACGACGGCCACGATGCCCGCCGGATCGACGACCGGGTG
>DAOMFN010000032.1:0-1245 GCA_035429785.1 Anaeromyxobacteraceae bacterium | reverse complement strand
AGCGCCGGGTCGGAGCCGCGCAGGATGCCGAGGACGTTCGGGGAGCGGGTGGGACGGAGTTCCGAGACGGTCCGGATGCGCACCTTCACCGGCCAGTCCTGGGCCGCGAGCCGGTTCGCCTCGGCCTTCTCCAGGATGGCCCTGGCCCCTCCGGCGATCCCGGCGGCGGACGTGAGCCGCTCGAGACCGCGCATCGACAGGACGGCGCGGGCCGGGAGCGCGTCCACCCCGTCGCCGAGACGCACCCCCTCCGCCCAGCCCATCCCCTCCAGCCGGGAGTTGCGGACGAAGTCGCCCCAGGGCAGCGACTCCTCGGCCTCGGGCGTGTAGACGAAGAGGACGCCCGCCGCGCCCCGGGCGGCGAGCCGGCGCATCTTCCCGGCCCGGTCGGCGTAGGCGGCGCGGGGGGCAGGGGGGAAGAAGTTGGCCCGGTCGGACGACGGCGCTCCCCAGAGCACGACCGCCACCTTCCCGGCCAGGTTGACACCGCGGAGGTCGTCGTAGCCGTACTCGGGCGCCGTGATGCCGTAACCCACGAAGGCGAGCGCGCCGTCGAGCTCGACCTCGGCGTGCTCGCCGTCGCCGAGCGCCACGAAGTCCTGGTCGGGCGTGAGGTTCACCGGTGGGAGCGCCGGGCCGTGGACGGCGAGCGAGGAGCCGCGCGGGTCCACCTTCCACGCCCGCAGCGGCACCTCCTGTCGCCAGGAGCCCTCCGGACCGGCCGGGGCGAGCCCCATGGCCTGCATCTGCGTGGAGACCCAGAGCGCAGCGATCTCGTGCCCACGGGTCGCCGTGCCCCGGCCCTCCAGCAGGTCGGAGGAGAGGAAGCGCGTGGCCGCCGAGAGGGCGACCGGGCTCACGGCGGCGAGCCCCGCCTCCGCTCCCGCGGGCAAGGGCCCGGCCGGAGCGGCCGACAGCGCGATTGCCGGGAGGAGGGCCAGCACGGCGGACGTCATGTCCCCTCCCTATCACCGCCCCCGGCGCCGAGCCCAGCCCATGCCGCCCGTCCGACCGCGGCGGAGCCGAGGAGGAGCGCGACCGGGACCGCGACCCATCCCGCCACCGGAACCGCGACGGCGGCGCGGAGCGCGAGGAGCGCGAGGTAGGTCCAGGCGAGCTTCTCCGCGAGCCGCCCCGGAGGCGCGTCCCGGCGGAGGCGGCGGCGCAGGGCCTCCCCCAGGGCGACGGCGCTCGCCGACCAGGCCGCGAGGAGCAGGAGCACCCAGGACGCGGCCATCCCGGCGG
>DAOMFN010000031.1:8235-10009 GCA_035429785.1 Anaeromyxobacteraceae bacterium | reverse complement strand
GAGACCGCATCCGCAACGTGGCCATCGTTGCCCACGTCGACCACGGCAAGACCACGCTCGTCGACTTCATGCTCCGCCAGGCGGGCATCTTCCGCGCGAACGAGAACCTCGTCGAGCGGGTGATGGACTCGAACGACCTGGAGCGCGAGAAGGGCATCACCATCCTCGCCAAGAACACCGCCGTCACCTGGGGCGGGGTGAAGATCAACATCGTCGACACCCCGGGCCACGCCGACTTCGGCGGCGAGGTGGAGCGCGCGCTCCGGCTCGTCGACGGCGTGCTCCTCCTCGTCGACGCGGCCGAGGGCCCGCTCCCCCAGACCCGGTTCGTCCTCTCCAAGGCGCTGGCGCTCGGGCTCCCCTCGGTCCTCGTCATCAACAAGGTCGACCGGCAGGACGCACGGGCCAAGGAGGTCCTCGACCTCGTCTACTCGCTCTACATCGACCTCGGCGCCAACGAGCACCAGATCGACTTCCCGGTCCTCTACACCATCGCCCGCGAGGGACGGGCGGCCCACACCGTGGCCGGCGCCTTCGAGTCCGACACGCTGAAGCCGCTCTTCGACGCCATCCTCACGCACATCCCCCCGCCCCCGGCGGAGGAGCACGCCACGCTGCAGATGCTGGTCGACAACCTCGACTACGACGACTACGTGGGGCGGCTCGCCATCGGCCGCGTGGCCTCGGGCGTGGCCCGCGAGGGCGCGACGATCTCGGTCCTCCGCGAGGAGGGTCGGGTCGTCCCCGCCAAGATCGTCCGGCTGTACGTCTACGACGGCCTGAAGCGCGTCGAGGTCCCGGACGCCGGTCCCGGCGAGATCGTCTGCATCGCCGGCGCCGACGAGATCGGCATCGGCGACACCATCTGCGACCCGGGCAACCCGGTGGCGCTCCCGCGCATCAGCGTGGAGGAGCCCACGATGTCGATGGTCTTCCGGGTGAACGACGGGCCGTTCGCCGGCCGCGAGGGCAAGTACGTCACCAGCCGCAACATCCGCGAGCGGCTCCACCGCGAGGCCTACCGCAACGTCTCCATCCGGGTCGAGGACACCGACACGCCCGACGCCTTCAAGGTGGTGGGGCGCGGCGAGCTCCAGCTGGCGGTCATCGTCGAGAACATGCGGCGCGAGGGGTTCGAGCTCACCGTCTCCAACCCCGAGCCCATCCTGAAGACCATCGCCGGCGAGGTCCACGAGCCCATGGAGCTGCTCGTCTGCGACCTCCCCGCCGACGGCGTGGGCGCGGTGACGAGCGCGCTCGGCCCGCGCAAGGGGCGCATGGTGGACATGCAGCCGCTCGGCTCGAGCCGCACCCGCCTGCAGTTCCGGGTCCCGGCGCGCGGGCTCATCGGCTTCCGCTCCGAGTTCCTCACCCTCACCCGCGGCGAGGGCATCCTCTCCTCGCAGTTCGACGGCTACGAGCCGTGGCAGGGGCGCATCGACAAGCGCCAGGCCGGCGCCATCGTCTCCGACCGCGAGGGCGAGGCCGTGGCCTACGCCTGCTTCTACGGCCAGGAGCGCGGCAAGCTCTTCGTGAAGCCGGGCGACAAGGTCTACAACGGCATGATCGTGGGCGAGCACAGCCACGACAACGACATCGAGTACAACATCTGCCGGGAGAAGAAGCTCACGAACATCCGCGCCGCCGGCCGGGACGAGAACATCATCCTGACGCCGCCCCGGGACATGAACCTCGAGAAGTCGCTGGAGTGGATCGCCGAGGACGAGCTCGTCGAGGTCACGCCGCTGTCGATCCGGCTCCGGAAGAAGGCGCT
>DAOMFN010000031.1:0-8135 GCA_035429785.1 Anaeromyxobacteraceae bacterium | reverse complement strand
TCGATGCCGGCCACGGTCATGTTCTGGATGCTCACCTGGTCCACGCCGTAGTGGCCCGGGAGGTGCTTGCCCTTCCAGACCTTGCCGGGCGTCTTGCGCTGGCCGATGGCGCCCACGTGCCGGTGGTGCTCGTGGGAGGTGGAGGAGTCGCGCGCGGCGCCCTTCATGCTCCAGCGCTTGATGACGCCGGCGAAGCCGCGCCCCTTCGTGGTGCCGGTGACGTCGATGCGCTGGCCGACCTTGAACACCTGGTCGACCTTGAGCACGTCGCCGGTCTTGAGCTCGCCGAGGAGCTTCGCGTCCTTGGGACGGACCTCCTTCAGGTGGCGGAAGACGGCCGTGCCGGCCTTCTTGAAGACGCCCACCTCGGCCTTGGAGAGCCGCTTCTCCTTGGCCTCGGCCACCTCGCCGAAGCCGAGGACGACGGCGTCGTAGCCGTCCTTCTCCGCGGTCTTGCGGCGGATGACGGTGCAGGGGCCCATCTGGAGGACCGTGACGGGGATGCAGTCGCCGTCGGCGTTGAAGATGTGGGTCATGCCGACCTTGCGACCCAGGAGACCGGTAGCCATGTTTCACCTCGCATTGGTCCGCCCCGCGTCGGATGGCCGGGAAGGACGTACGGAATTCGTTACGGGAAGCGCGGACTTGTAGCGGAGCACCCCCGCCCTGTCAAGCCGGGAGGCTCCGCCCCGGCTACGACGGGCGCCGGGGAGACGCGGACGCCGGCAGCTCGACGAGGAGGGCCCCGTCCTCTGTGCGCACCGCTCCCCCGAGCAGCCGCGCCGCCCGCCGCGCCACGGGCAGCGCGAGGGAGGCGCCGCGCGTGTCGCCCGCGTCGCCGCGACGCGGGTCGGTCATGTCCCGGGAGGAGGCCTTCGCCCCGTCGACGCGGATGCTCGCCTGCTGCCCCTTCCGGGCGCCGGAGACGCGGACGTCCCCTCCCCCGCGGGCGGCGGCGAGTAACACCCCCTCCACGATGCGCCGGAGGAGCGCCGGGTCGCCCACGACGGAGAGCCCCGCCTCGAGCTCGAGCTCGACGGAGGCCGCGCCCACCGCGGCGGCCGCGGGGACGAGCTCCCGGACCGGGACCTCCTCGAGCTCGAGAGGAATCCCGCCGGCGTCGAGCCGCTCGGCGAGGAGATGGTCCTCGATCAGCCTGCGCAGGCGGGTCAGCGCACGCAGGGTCATCCGCGAGAGCTTCTCTCCCCGGGCGCCGCCCCGTTCCTCGGGTCCCATCCGCGACAGGAGCTCCGCGCACCAGAGCGCGGTCGAGAGCGGATTGCGGATCTCGTGGGCGACGAAGGCGAGGTGGCTCGCCTTGGGGTCCTTCCCGGCGGGTGCATCGGCGGGTGCGGGGTTCGGTCGGAGGTCGCTCATGGCCGAGGCGTCCTCACACCTTGTGGCCGAACCTGCCGGCGCGCAAGGGTCCGGAACGACTCAGATGGGTCAGAGGTTCGACCGGACCCTTCAGGGGATATCCGATGGGGTACTTGCCCCAACAGGGCAGTTACGTCGGTGATATTCGGTAAGTTTTCCACGACGGGTGAACGCGCCCGGGCGGCGCGCCATTCCGGGATTCCCTGGACTTCCTGGGCTTTTCGGCCACCGCGGGATGGCACCGGGCTTGCTCCACGAGGGACCGAATGCGCGAGTCCCTGGCAGCCTACCTCGACGATCTCGGTCGGCACCCCGTCCTCTCCGCGGAGGAGGAGCGGTCCCTCGCCCGCGCCTACCGGGAGCGCGGCGACACCGCGGCGGCGCACCGGCTCGTCACGTCCAACCTCCGCTTCGTGGTGAAGGTCGCGGCCGGGTACCGCGGGTACGGCCTGAAGCTCGCCGACCTGATCCAGGAGGGCAACCTCGGGCTCATGCGGGCCGTCGAGAAGTTCGACCCCGACCAGGGCATCCGGCTCATCTCCTACGCGGTCTGGTGGATCCGCGCCTACATCCAGGGCTACGTCCTCCAGTCCTGGTCGCTCGTGAAGGTGGGCACGACGCAGGCGCAGCGGCGGCTCTTCTTCTCCCTCGCCCGCACCCGCCGCGAGCTCGGCGAGGACCTCGAGGGCGACGAGCTCGACGAGCGCGTCGCGCGGCGCCTGCGGGTCCGCACCGACGACGTCCGCCAGGCCACCCGGAGGATGGAGGGGCGCGACGTCTCCATCGACGCCCCCGGCGCGAGCGGTGCGACGCCGCTCGAGCGGCTCGAGTCGGACGACGTTCCCCCGGACGAGCTCCTGAGCCAGGCCCGGGAGGCCCAGAGCCTCCGCAGCGGGGTGGCGAAGGCGCTCTCCCTGCTCGACGACCGGGAGCGGGTGATCGTCGAGGAGCGGCTCATGGCCGACGACCCGGCCTCGCTGCAGGACCTGGGCGCCCGCTTCGGATTCTCCCGCGAGCGGGCGCGGCAGATCGAGATCCGGGCGCGCGGCAAGCTGCGCCTGGCGCTCGGCGCGCTCGCCGCCGGCGTCGAGGGAGTGGGCCCCCCACCCCGGACGCCCGAGCCCGAGCTCCTCGCAGCCGGCTGACGGGAGGCCCGGGCCGGTCGCTCAGGCCATCCCGTGCTTCTTCAGGCGGTACCGCAGCGTGTCCCGGCTGATGCCGAGGAGGCGCGCGGCGCGCGACTGGTTCCCGCTGGCCCGGTCGAGGGCCTCCTGGATGAGCTTCCGCTCCACGTCCTCGAGCACGAGCCCCTCCTGGGGAACCGGGCCCGCCGGGCGGTCGATCCGGCGGACCGGGGCCGCGGTGGCGCGCATCTCCGGCGGCAGGTGCTCCGGGCGCAGCTCCTCGGCCCCCGCGTGGAGGATGAAGGCGCGCTCCACGACGTTGCGCAGCTCGCGGACGTTTCCCGGCCAGTGGTAGGCCTGCATCTGCTGCAGGGCGGTGGCCGACACGCCCCGCACCTGCCGCTTCATCTCCTGGTTGAACCGGGCGATGAAGTGGGCGCAGAGGATGGGCACGTCCTCGGGGTGCTCGCGCAGGGCGGGCATGGCGATGCGGACCACGTTGAGCCGGAAGTAGAGGTCGGCGCGGAAGCGCCCCTCCGAGACCCGCTCCTCCAGGTTCACGTTGGTGGCGGCGATGACCCGGACGTCGGCGCGGAGCTCGGTGACGCCGCCGACCCGCCGGAAGGTCTTGTTCTCGAGCAGCCGCAGGAGCTTCGCCTGCCCGCCCGGGTGGAGGTCGCCGATCTCGTCGAGCATCACCGTCCCGCCCTCGGCGCTCTCGAAGAGCCCGCGCTTCTGGGTGTGGGCGTCGGTGAAGGCCCCGCGCTCGTGTCCGAAGAGCTCGCTCTCGAGGAGGTGCTCGGGCAGGGCCGCGCAGTTCACCTGGAGGAAGGGGCGCTCGGCCCGGCTGCTGGAGAAGTGCACCGCCCGGGCCACGACCTCCTTGCCCGCGCCGCTCGCCCCCTCGATGAGCACCGTCGTGGCGTCGCTGCCGGCCAGCCGCGACACCATGCCGCGCACCTGCTCGATGGCCGCCGACCGACCCACCAGGGCGCCGAGCGCCTCGGCCCCGGCGCGCCGCTCCTGGGTGAGCGCCTGGATCTGCCGCCGCGTCCGGGCGCTCGCGAGCGCCCGCTCCACCGCCGCGTCGAGCGCCTGGAACGGGAACGGCTTCACCAGGAAGTCGATGGCGCCGTGCTTCATGGCCTCGACGGCGATGTCCACCGTGCTGTGGGCCGACATCATGAGCACGGCGAGGTCGGGCGACTGCGCCAGGCTGCGCTGGAGCGTCTCGATGCCGTCGATGCCGGGAAGCCGCACGTCGAGGAGCATGAGGTCCGGGGCCTGGGCGGCGAGGACCTCGAGGGCCTCCTCGCCGGACTCGGCCGAGAGGACCTCGTACCCGCCGCGCTGGAGCCGCTCGCCCACCGACCAGCGGATGAGCTTCTCGTCGTCGACCACGAGGATGCGTGCCGGGTTGCTCGTCATGCGGAGATCTCCGTGGGGCGCTCGGCTGCGGGCCGGGCCGGCTGGAGGGTGACGGTGAAGATCGTCCCCCCTCCCGCCGGGCACCGGTAACCGATGTTCCCGCCGTGCTCGGCGACGATGCGTGCCGAGATGGCGAGCCCGAGTCCGTTGCCCTCGCGCTTGGTGGTGAAGAACGGCTTGAAGAGGTTGGGACGGACCGACTCGGGGATGCCCGGGCCGGTGTCCTCGACGTCCACGGCGACCCGCCCCTCCGCGAGCCTCGACCGGACGGTGAGCCGTCCGCCCGCGGCCCCCATGGCCTGGCAGGCGTTCAGGCAGATGTTCAGGAACACCTGCTCGAGCTGGCTGGGATCGGCGAGGACGTGCGGCACCTCGCCGAGCTCGACCTCCACGTGCACCGCGGCGAGCCGGCGCTGCTGGCGGACGAGGAAGAGCACCTTCTGCAGGGTGGCGTGGAGGTCGGTGTCGCGCAGGTGCGCCTTGGGCGGGCGGGCGAAGGAGAGCAGGCTCTCCATCGTGTTCGTGAGCCGCGCCACCTGGTGGCGCATCTCGCCCACCACCTCGGACTGGCGGGGGTTCTCCGACAGGTCCTCGGCGAGGAGCTCGAGCGCCCCGGAGAGGCCCGCCAGCGGGTTCTTGATCTCGTGGGCGAGCCCGGTGGCCATCTCGCCCACCGTCGCGAACCGGTCGGCGCGCACCATCCGCTCCCGGTAGAACGCCTCCAGCTCGGCCTGGCTGCGGCGGAGCGCCGCGAGCGTCGCGTCGAACCCCCGCGCCGCCGTGCCCAGCTCGTCGGGCCGCCCCTCGTCGGCGCGGACCGTCAGGTCGCCCGACTCGGCCCGGGCCATCGCCGCGACCAGCCGGTGCAGCGGATGGACCGCCTCCCGCCCGATGAGCCACCAGGCGATGGCGAGGAGGATGAGGAGCGCCACGCCGGTGGAGACGGCGAGCGTCCGCGCCAGCTCTCCCTGCGCGGAGAGGGCCGGGGCGCGGCTGAAGCGGAGATCCACCCAGCCGTTGATGCGCGACTCCCGCCCGTGGCAGGAGGCGCAGCGTTCGACGTTCGGGATCGGACGCAGCACCGCGTACTGCGCGCTCTCGCCCCCCGGCGACGACACCACGCGCGGCTGGTTCAGCTTCTCCATCCCGCCCCACGGCAGGCTCCCGATGAGACGGCGGTCGGTCGAGTACGCGACCTGCCCGTCGGGACGGAGCAGGCTGATCGACTCGAGGTCGGCGCGGTGGCTGCGGGCCAGTTCCAGCAGGTCGGGGACCTGGTTGGGCTGCCCTTCCATCATGGTCTGGGTGACCCCGGAGGCCACGTTGGCCGCGAAGATCTCGGCCCGCTCGCGCTGGACCTTCTCGATGTCGATGCCGTAGGCGCTCACCGCCACGTAGACCATCGTCCCGAGCACCACCGCGAAGAGCACGGCGGTGGGGAGGATGATCCGGGCGCGTACGCTCCGATCGAGGCGGCTCCAGAGATTGCGCAATGTCTCCAAGTGGGTTGCTCCGAGGGCACGCTTCGCAAGGACCGTGCCATTTCACCCACATTGCCTCCGGCGGACTCCTTCAGGTGAATTTCCAGGCGAATCTGGGTGAAATGCCCCGATCCTGGCGCGCCGCAGGGACGCAGCATTCGCGTGGTTTCCGCCCGAGGACGACACCGGCGCAACGTTTGCTGGGACGGGTCGGATCGGGGGGCCGGTCCCGGGGCAATTG
This sequence comes from Anaeromyxobacteraceae bacterium, assembly GCA_035429785.1. GTDB lineage: Bacteria > Myxococcota > Myxococcia > Myxococcales > Anaeromyxobacteraceae > CAIOAK01. The sequence continues at coordinate 2,484 of DAOMFN010000031.1, read as the reverse complement.
GCGCAGGTCCAGGCGGCGCCTCATCCCGTCGCCCATCCCGACCGGGTACACCCCGACGGGTCTAGGCGCGAGGAGCCTGGACGCCCTGCACGTCGAAGATCCGGGCGGCCGCGGCCATGAGCTCCTGCCCGCGCCCCTCGTCGCTCCCGGCCTTCCGGAGGCGAACGCTCGGCTCGTGCAGCAGCTTCGCGACGATGGCGCCGGCCAGGGCGTCGAGCCGCTTCTCGAGCTCCGGATCCCCGCCGAGGCGGCGCGTGGTGCGCTCGACCTCCTCCCGGGCGATGGCCGAGGCGCGGTGCCGGACGGCGGCGATGAGCGGGGCGGCGCGCCGCTCGGCGAGCTCGCGGGCGAACCGCTCCACCTCGTCCTCGATGATCCGCTCCGCGTCGCGGACGGCCCCGGCGCGGGCCTCCTGCGCCTGCTTCTGGATGCGGGCCAGGTCGTCGACGTCGCAGACGTAGATGCCGTCCACGTCGCCGAGCTCGGGCGGCACCGCGCGAGGCACCGCGAGGTCGATGAGGAGCAGGCGCCGGTGACGGCGCTGCTTCATGAGGGCGCGTGCGCCGGCGGGCTCGAGCGCGCCGGGGGGAAGCGGGGCCGCCACCACCGCCACGTCGGCCTGGACGAGCTCGTCCCCGATGCGGTCGATGGGATGCGCGGTCCCGCAGACCTCCGCGGCCAGCGCCTCGGCGTTGGCGAGCGTGCGGTTCACGACCGCCAGGACGGCGCCCTGCTCCCGCAGGTGCTGGGCGGCGAGCCGCGCCATCTCCCCGGCCCCGACGACCAGCGCGCGCCGCCCGTCCAGGGGGCCGAGCACCTTCTCCGCGAGGTCGGCCGAGGCGTGTCCCCAGGAGATGCCCGCGCGTCCGATGGAGGTCTCGGACCGCACGCGCTTGGCGAGCTGGAGCACCCGGGCGATGACCGCGGACAGCTCCTTGCCGACCGTGCCGGCCTCGGCGGAGCGCCCGAAGGCCTCCTTCACCTGGCCGAGCACCTGCGGCTCCCCGATGACCCCCGACTCCAGGCTGGAGGCCACGCGCCCGAGGTGCCGGAAGGCGGCCTCCCCGCGCAGATCGAACATCGGCAGGTCGGGGTCGCCAGCGCGGGCGCGGAGCGCCTCCGCGAGGCTGGCCGCCGCCGCGGACGGGCAGGAGGACGCTGCGTAGACCTCGACCCGGTAGCAGGTCGAGAGCACGAAGACCTCGTCGACCCCGTCGAGCGCGCCGTAGGACCGGATGACGTCGGCGAGATCGTCCCCGCCGGCTGCCAGCCGCTCCCGCGATGCAACCGACGCCCGCTTCCTGTCGACTCCGATGGCGACCAGCATCGACTCCTCCGGGTCGGTGCGGAGAGCAACCCGCGTGCCGAGCCAAAGTGACCGAAATCACTGAGATTGCGAGGAATCCGGGGGCGCAGGCGTTGCGCGATCACCTCTCCCGGGGCCCCTCCTGCGAAAGGGATGCGACTGGCTGCGAACGGTGGCCGGACCCGTCCGGATCAGGCCTTCGGGACGGGGTGCACGGGAGAGAGCGCCCGGCGCTCCTCCTCGTTGGCCCCGGCGAGCAGACGCTCCTGGAGGGCGCGGGCCGGCGGGTGCACGCGCCACGGGCCGGCGGCCCGGCCATGGGCCCGCTCCCGCGCGAAGCGCTCGGCGTAGAAGCGCCGGTAGCAGGCGGGCGACGCCGCCGCGACGTCCTCGATCGACATCTCGCGGGGCTTCACCACCGGCTCGGCGTGGTTGTACCGGCGGTAGTCGCGGGTGACGACGTGCGCGGCGTGGGATCGCCAGGCCGGTGTGTACGGAAGCGGGGCCAGCAGGGGAAAGTGGGCCACGTCCGGGTCCCACGCCCGGGCCCGCTCGAGCAGGGCCTCGATGGTGCCGGGCGTCTCGTCGTGGAAGCCGAGCCAGAAGCTGGTCTCCGAGGAGATGCCCGCCTCCCGGAGCGCGTGCACGGCGCGGCGCCCGTCGGCGAGGCAGCGATCGGCGTCCGGCGCCGCGAGCCGGTCCTCGGACGGATCCCGGCAGATTCCGACGTGCACCACGCCCGCGGCCCGCCACCGCGCGAGGTCCCGCTCGTCGCGGAGGATGTCCGGCACCGCCGCCCAGATGAGGAGCTCGAGACCGAGGTCCACCTCCACGAGACGGTTCACGAGCTCGGAGAACCGCCGGGCATCCGCCGCCGGGGCGTGGTCGTAGAAGGCCACCACGTCGGCGCCCACGTCGCGCCGGAGGCTGGCGAGCTCGTAGGCCACCGACCCGGGCGTCCGCGCCCGCCACGTGCCCTCGTACTGGGACGACTGCGTGCAGGCGGGGCACTTCCGGGGACAGCCGCGCGAGCTCGTCACCGCCCCGAGCCGGCGCCCGGGTCGGCCCGCCCAGGAGTAGCGGGCGGGGTCGAGGAGGTCCCAGGCCTTCGGAAGGGGGTCGAGCGCCGCCAGGCGCGGCCGGGGCGCGGTGCGCACCACCCGCCCGCCGAGCGAGAA
>DAOMFN010000030.1:0-10493 GCA_035429785.1 Anaeromyxobacteraceae bacterium | reverse complement strand
GCACCAACAGCATTTCACCGGTTAACCCGGGTGAACAACGTCCTGAGCCTTTACAGCTAGGCCGCGGGCAGGTCCCGGCGTGCCTTCCGGAAGATCTTCTCGAACCAGGTCGCGAACCGGGCCTCCAGGGTGTCGAGCCCGAGCGTGGGCACGGGGGCGGACGCCTCGCCGAGACCGGTGAACGGGACCCGGGGCCGGCTGAAGCGATCCACGTCCCAGATCGCACCCGCGGGGCCGGGATCGAGCCCCGTCCAGATCGGCGCGACCCGCCGGATCTCCGCCGTCACGTCCTCCACGGACCCGTACTTCATCTTGAACCGGTAGCCGAGCAGGCTGGCGAGCCGGCTGAGGATCTCCCACGTCTCCATCCCGCCCGCCGGGGGCACCGCACGCTCGAGCCGCTGCACGCGGCGCTCGGCGTTGGTCATGGTGCCGCTCGTCTCCGCCGTGGCCGAGAGCGGCAGGGCCACGGTGGCCACGGTGGCCGTGGAGGTGAGGAACAGGTCGCCCACGAGCAGGAAGTCGGCGGCCAGAAGGCCCTCGCACAGGTCCGGCGGGAACCCGGGGACGCCCATCGGGTCCTCGCCGAGCACGATGGCGCCCTTGATCTTCTTCTCGCGCAGGAGCCGGGCGACGTCCAGGCCGGCCGGGGAGAGGTCCTGCAGGACGACCCCCAGCTCCTTCTCCACCTGCTCCAGCGCGTCGCCGCCGGCGGGGTCGACGTAGCCCGGCAGCCAGCGCGGGTCGGCGCCCATGTCGAGGAGCCCTTGCGCGTTCGCCTTTTCCCGCAAGGCGAGCAGGGAGCAGCCCATGACCCGGGCCGCCCCGGCGAAGAGCCGCTCGTCGCCGGCCCGCCGTGCCCCGCGGTAGTCCTTGTTGAACAGCATCACCTTGAGGATGGATTTCGCCAGGATCGCGGCCGCCTCGCGCGAGGCGGCGCGCGCCACCCCGGAGAGCCCCTCCAGCTGCTCGTCGGAAAGACCGTCCACCGCCCGGGCCAGCTCCGGCAGAGCGTCGAGGGCGCCCGGCCGCAGGGCGGCATAGTCTTTCAGCAAGCCGAGCACGGCAGGGGCCTGCCCGCCCGGCAGGCAGCGCAGGTGCAGCCGGGCGAAGCGCGAGGTGCGGTTGTTCTCGGGGCCGACGTAGACGAGGCGGGCCCCCTTCCGGATGGCCTGCTTGCAGGCGATGTCCACCGCGAAGCTCTCCTCGTCGAGCGCCGCGTTGACGACGAGCAGGGCCTGGGCGTCGGCGATGTCCGCGTACGAGGCCGTGGACACGACGTCCGGCGCCTGCAGCCCGGGGTTGACGAGGTGGGCCAGCGAGGTCACGTTGTGCGTGCGAAGGGCCAGCCGGGCCAGCTTCTGGGCGAGGTAGATCTCCTCGTTCGTCAGCCGGGGAGAGACGAAGACCGCCATCTGGTCGCCGCTGCACCGGCGGGTGAGCTCCTTGAGCCGCATGCTGGCGTAGCGCAGCGCCTCGTCGAGGCTCGTCTCCTGCAGCTCGCGCCCGACGCGCAGCAGGGGCCAGCGAAGGCGCTCGGCCGACTGCACGTGGCCGTAGCCGAAGCGGCCCTTCCGGCAGTGGTTGCCGCCGGTGCCCGCGTCGCCGGCGGAGCCCCCGGCCCTTTCCGCCGCGCGCGAGACCTGTACCAGCGTCGTCCCGGCGACCTCGTAGCCGACCCGGCAGCCCGCACTGCAGTAGGGACAGACCGACTCCACCCGCCCGGTCTTCCAGGGTCCGGGCTTGGCCAGGAAGAGCTTCTCGGAGATGGCCCCGGTGGGGCAGGTGCCGATGCAGAGCCCGCAGCTCACGCACTCGGTGTCGAGCAGGGAGTCGCCGAAGGCGGGCTTGACCACCGTCTCGAAGCCGCGGTTGGCGAAGCCGTAGGCGGCCACCCCCACGAGCTCCCGGCAGATGCGGACGCAGCGGCCGCACAGCACGCACTTGTTCGGGTCGAGGACCAGCAGCGGATGCCGCCGGTCGACGGGGTGCTCGACGGCCTCGCCCCGGAACGTCTGCAGGTCGGCTCCGTACTCGGTGGCGTAACGCCGCAGGTCGCAGGTGAAGAGCGCCGTGCAGCCGCACTCCAGGCAGCGCGCCGCCTCCCGGTGCAGGTCCTCGCGGCTGTAGCCGGTCTCGACCTCGGCGAAGCTCAGGGTCCGCTCCGCGGGGGCGAGCATGGGCATTCGCCGCCGCCCGTCGGCGGAGGCCGGGGGCAGGTCGGCGGCCTTGACCTCGCGGTAGGCGTCCTTGCGGCTGTACACCTCGACCGGCTCGGGCTCGGCCCGGCCCGTCGCCGCGTAGCGGTCGATGGCGTGGGCGGCCTTGCGCCCGGCGGCGATGGCCTCGATGGCGGTGGCCGCTCCCGTGACCACGTCGCCGCCCGAGAAGACGCCGTCCACGCTCGTCTCGAAGGTGCGCTCGTCGACCTCCACGGTCCGCCACCGGGTGAGACTCAGTGACTCGCCGAGGGGCAGGAAGTTGGGCACCCGCCCGTCCACCAGCTCCTGCACGCGGGTGCTCTGCCCGATGGCGGCGAGGACGAAGTCGCAGTCGATGCGGAACTCGGAGCCGCGGACGGGCCGGGGGCTGCGGCGGCCGCTCTGGTCGGGTTCGCCCAGCTCCATGCGGATGCACTCCACCCCCGCGACCCGGCCGTCCTCCCCGCGCAGCACCCGCACCGGCGCCGCGAGGAAGTCCATCTTCACGCCCTCGTGCTCCGCCTCCGCGATCTCCGTCTCGTTGGCGGGCATCTCCGTCCGCGTGCGCCGGTAGAGGATGCGCACTTCGGCGACGCCCAGCCGGCGGGCGGTGCGCGCGCAGTCGAGGGCGGTGTTGCCGCCGCCCACCACCAGCACGCGGCCGTGGAGGTCGATCCGGCGCCGGAGGCCGAACTGCTTGAGGAAATCGATGCCGGCCAGGACCCCCGGGGAATCCTCGTCCTGCACGCGCATCCGGGAGCTGTCCCAGGCCCCCAGCCCCAGGAAGATGGCGTCGTACCCGCCCTGCTTCAGGCTGGCGATCGTGAAATCGCGCCCGAGCTGGACGTTCGTGGAGAGCCGGACGCCGAGGTCGAGGATCTGGCTGATCTCCAGGTCGAGGACGTCCTTGGGCAGGCGGTACTCGGGGATGCCGTAGCGCAGCATGCCTCCCGCCTCGGGCTGGGCCTCGAAGATCGTGACCTCGTAGCCGCGCAGGGCGAGGTAGTAGGCGCAGGACAGCCCCGCCGGGCCCGCCCCCACCACCGCCACCTTCTTCCCGTTGGGAGGCGCCACGGTCGGGCGCCAGGGGTTCTTGTCGCCCAGGTCGACGTCGGAGAGGTACCTCTTGATGTAGTCGACGCCCACGGCCTCGCCGAGCAGGGCGTGCCGGCAGCCGGTGACCTCGCAGGGGCGGGTGCAGACACGCCCGCAGACGGCGGGGAGGGGGTTGCGTTCCTTGATGAGGGCGATGGCGTCGCGGTACTTGTCCAGCGCGGCCAGGGCGACGTAGCCCTGGATGTCCACCCCCGCCGGGCAGGCCGTCTGGCAGGGGCCGATGCAGTCCGCATAGTGGTTGGAGAGCAGCAGCTCGAGGGCCGCCTTGCGGGCGTTCCGGATCTCCGGGCTGACGGTCTCCACCACCATGCCGGCCGCCACCTTGGTGGAGCAGGCCGGCTTCAGGGTGCGCGCCCCCTGCACCTTCACCACGCAGAGGAAGCAGGAGGCAAAGGGCTCCAGGCGCCCGTCGTGGCAGAGGGTGGGGATGGAGGTGATCCCGTTCTCGCGGGCCACCTCCAGGATGGTCATCCGGTCGTCGGCGATGACCCGCTTGCCGTCGATGTGAAGCTTGACGAGTTCCACGGCCCTATGACCTCGTGACCGCTTCGAAGCGGCAGGCCCGGTAGCACTCGTCGCAGCGGATGCATCGGCTGTGGTCGATGACGTGGGGCTTGCGTTTCTCGCCGCTGATGGCCTGGGCCGTGCAGACCCGCCCGCAGACGCCGCAGCCGTTGCACTTCTCGTTGATGGTGTAGGTGAGCAGCGCCTGGCACTGGTGGGCGGGGCACTTCCGGTTCGAGATGTGCGCCTCGTACTCCGCGCGGAAGTACTTGAGGGTGGTGAGCACCGGGTTCGGGGCGCCCTGGCCGAGGCCGCACAGCGAGTTGTTCTTCACCAGGGAGGCCAGGTTCTCCAGCTTCTCGAGATCCCCCTCCTCGCCTTTCCCCTCGGAGATGCGGACGAGGATCTCCAGCATGCGCTTCGTGCCCACCCGGCAGAACGTGCACTTCCCGCACGACTCGCGGTGGGTGAAGTCCAGGAAGAAGCGGGCCACGTCCACCATGCAGGTGGTCTCGTCGAGCACCACCAGCCCGCCCGAGCCCATGATGGCGCCCGTCTTGTTGATCGACTCGTAGTCGATGACCGTGTTCTCCAGCTCGGCGGGGATGCAGCCTCCCGAGGGGCCGCCCATCTGCACGGCCTTGAACTTGCGGTCCTCCTTGATCCCCCCGCAGACGTCGTGGACGATCTCCCCGATGGTGATCCCCATGGGGACCTCCACCAGGCCGCCCCGCCGGATCTTGCCGGCCATGGCGAAGACCTTGGTCCCCTTGCTGTTGGCGGTGCCCAGCCGGTTGAAGGCCGGCGCCCCGTTCCGCACGATCCAGGGCACGTTGGCGAAGGTCTCGACGTTGTTGATGTTGGTGGGGCAATCCCACAGGCCCTTGACCGCGGGAAAAGGCGGCCGCACCCGCGGCATGCCGCGGCGGCCCTCGATCGAGGCGATGAGGGCGGTCTCCTCGCCGCAGACGAAGGCCCCGGCCCCCTCCTTCAGCTCGACGTGGAACTCGAACCCGGTTCCGAGGACGTCGTCGCCCATGAGGCCGCGCGCCCTGGCCTGGGCGATGGCGATGTTCAGCCGCTCGACGGCCATGGGGTACTCGGCGCGCACGTAGATGTAGCCCCGGGTGGAGCCGATGGCGTACCCGGCGATGGCCATCCCCTCCAGCACCGCGTGGGGGTCGCTCTCCAGGACCGAGCGGTCCATGAAGGCGCCGGGGTCGCCTTCGTCGGCGTTGCAGATCAGGTACTTCTGCTTTCCCGGGGCGAGCCGCGTGAAGCGCCACTTCATCCCCGTGGGGAAGCCCGCGCCCCCGCGCCCTCGCAGCCCGGACTCGATGATCAGGTTGATGAGGCCGTCGGGGTCCTTCCGGTCGAGGACCTCCTTCAGGGCCTGGTAGCCGCCCAGCTCCAGGTACTCCTCGATCCTCTCCGGATCGATGACCCCGCAGTTGCGCAGCACGATCCGCTCCTGGCGGTCGAGGAAGGCCTTCTCCGGACCCTTGCCGCCGCTGGTCCACACCAGCCACTCCTCGACGGGCCGGCCCTTCCCGACGTGCTCCTCGAGCAGCCGGTCGACCCGGTCCGGGGTCATCTGCCCGTACTGCCAGCGCGTCCCGTCGTCCTCGCGCAGCTCCACCAGCGGCTCGCGGTAGCACATGCCCACGCAGCCGGTCTTTCCCACCGTGCAGCCGTCGCCGCGCAGCTCCGGCCGGGCCCGGAGGGCGGCGTAGGTCGCCCCGGCGCCCGCCGCCACCCCGCCCCTGCCGCGGCCTACGAGGCTTCTCACGGTTTCGCCGCGGCCGGCCGCACCCGGTGCGGCCTGAGCAGCTTCTTGAGGTCGGCGGGCTTGAGGTTTCCGTGGGTGTCCTTGTTGATCATGATGACCGGGGCCAGGCTGCAGCAGCCCAGGCAGGACACCGTCTCCAGGGTGAACTCGCGGTCGGCGGTCGTCTCCCCGTCGCCGATCTTCAGGTGGTCCTCGAGGGCCCGGGAGATCCCGTCGGCATGCGCCACGTGACATGCCGTGCCGTGGCAGACCTTGATGATGTTGCGGCCGACGGGGTGCAGGCGGAACTGCGCGTAGAAGGTGGCGACCCCGAAGATCTGCGTGAGCGGCAGCCCCGTCGTCCGGTGGATCTCGGCGATCCGCTCCCGGGAGATGTAGCCCTCCTCGGTCTGGGCCTTCTGCAGAAGCGGGATCAGGACGCCGCCCTCGCCCTCGTAGTGGAGGTTCCTGAAGTCGTACGGGCGGTGCAGTTCCATCTCCCGGGCTCCCGCGGCGGCCCTAGTCGTAGGGCGTTTCGAACATGCGGTTCATCAGGCTCATCATGTCGTCGATGTTGCCGGCGCCCCCGAGCGCGTGGGCCTTGCAGCCGCGCCGGGTGCAGAACTCCAGCGCCCCCCCCTGGGCGAGGTTGAGCGACGCCATGGCGGCGCCGCAGATCTTGCAGGCGAGCGGGAGCATGAGGCTCGCCTCGCACCGGGGGCAGCTGAGGTCGACGACGTCGCCGGCCTCCAGGGCGAGGCCGGCCTCCGCGCTGTCTTCGCCGAAGACGGCGCTCAGGGAGAACTCCCCCTGCTGGTGCGTCCGGCGGACGTGGCCGTCGAGGCGCACCCGGGTTCCCTCGGTGAGCGTGGCGCGGCACTGGGGGCAGCACAGCTCCAGCACGAGCATTTGCCTAGTCATGGACGGATTCCTTCGTGCAGGCCGCGGCCTCCTGCAGCCGTGCGATGCGGATGAAGACGCAGTCCTCCAGCGCGGCCTGTCCGCGCACGACGTCCTCGGCGTGGGCGGCGCAGCCGGGGGCGCCGCACGCCGCGCAGTTCTTGCCCGGCAGCTCCGCCAGCACCCGCTTCTCCTCCTGCTTGCGCGCCGCCGCCTCGCGCAGATCGCGACCCAGAGGGCGCAACGGACGGGCCTTCAGGTGCTCCTCCAGGTCGAAGAAGTGCTCCCGCAGCATCGCGCGCACCTTCTCCTCGAGCGCCACGGCCCCCTCGCCCGCCCGCTGGCCGGACCGGTGGACGATCTGCTGCACGGTGCGCCGGGCGGCGTAGCGACCCTCCACCGTGAGCTGCCCGCTGATGCAGCCGTCCGGGCAGGCGTAGGCCTCGATGAAGTCGACGGCCTGGAGCTTGCCCTCCTCGATGTGGTCGAAGACCCGCAGCACGTCGCGCACCCCCCCCACGGTGATCGTGTTGGCGTTCCGCAGGCCCGCGATCTCTCCCCCCGCCATCGCCCAGAGCAGACCGCGCGCGCTGATGGGCGGAGGGTTCTCGACCCGCCCGTTGGCCTTGATGGCCTTGAGGAGGGGACCGTAGAACTCGGCGATGGAGAAGGCCCCGTCCATGTACGAGGCCTCCACGGTCTCCGGGTGGTGGATGGACTGCAGCATGGCGCTGCACGGGGTGATGAGGAAGATGCCGATGTCGCCCGGGTCGAGCCCCTTCTCGGCCACCAGCCGCCGGCGCAGGAGCTTGGCGGCCAGCTCCCGGGGGGTCTCGATGGGCAGCAGGTTCTCGATCATGTCCGGGTAGCGGAGCTGGATCAGGCGGATGACGGCGGGACAGGTCACCGAGATCTTGGGCCAGGGTCCGCGGCACTCCGAGAGGTAGGCATCGGTGGCGCTGGCGTGCATGTCGCACATGGCCGACAGGTCGTAGACGTCGTCGAAGCCCACGGAGCGGAGGGCCAGCAGCACCTGCCCCGGCTCCACGTCCTTGCCGAACTGCGAGTAGAGCGTCAGCGTGGGAAGGGCCACCGTGTACTTGAAGCGCCGGAGGTCCGCCGGGGTGGCGGTGGCCGCGTGCACGGCCCCGTGCCGGCACCACCGGAGGCACTCGCCGCAGTCGATGCACAGGTCGGGATCGGCCACCGCGCACCCGCCCCGCACCCGGATCGCCCCGGTCGGACAGGCCTTGCAGCAGTCGACGCAGCCGACGCAGCGCCGCCGGTCGAAGACGATCGAGTGTCGGCTCCGGGGGCGGTCGGCTTCGCGCGCCTCAGGCGAGTCGGATGGCATAGGTGACGGTGGTGCCGACCCCGGGGGTCGACTCCAGCCGGAATTCGTCCGCGCTGTTCTTGATGTTGGGAAGGCCCAACCCGGCCCCGAATCCGCGCGCGCGCATCTCGGGCGTGGCGGTGGTCCATCCCGGCGTCATGGCCAGCTCGAGGTCGGGGATCCCCGGACCGCGGTCCGCCACCACCACCCGCACGGCCTCGGGAAGGACCTGGAACGTCAGCTCCCCCCGGTCGGCGTACATGATGACGTTCATCTCCGCCTCGAAGTTGGCGATGGAGAGCCGGCGGACGAGGTCGGGCCGGACGCCCAGGTCCTTGCAGATGGACTTGATCCGCGTGGCCACCTCTCCCCCGTGCTCGAAGTCGCCGCCGTGGAGCTGGAACGTCTCGACGTAGAGTGGCTCGCTCAGGGTGCGGTCCCCTGTTGGTTGGTCGAGGCGGGCAGGCCGGCCCGGTGGAGCCGGCCGCAGGCCTCGTACATGGTCAGGCTGGTGGACAGGAGGGGCAGGCCGCGCGCGCGGGCCATCGCCAGCGACTGCGCGTCGGGCCGCTTGCCGTTGACGTAGAGGACCGCGTGCGCGTCGACCACCTCGGCGGCATGAACGGCCTGCACGTTGGTCAGCCCGGTGACGAGCAGCGGCCCGTGGCCGCAGAAGGCCAGCACCTCGCTCATGAGGTCGGCCGCGAAGCAGCCCGCGACCTCCCGGCCGCCGGCATCGTCCGGGGCCAGAAGCTCCGTGCAGCCGAGCAGCCTGACGATCTCCGCGAGAAGCATGCCCTCACCTCGGGGCCGCCCCGCGGGCGGCCGTCTAGCGGATCCCGGCCTCGTAGAGCTTCGTGGCCATCTGCCAGCGGTTCAGGGCCGTGGTGAACACCGTCATCTCGGCCTTCTCCGCCATCTTCACCACGTCGTCGGCCAGGGCCTTGCCCTGGGTGATCACGATCGCGCAGGTGTCGATCAGGTTGGCGGCGGCGATCACGTTGGCGTGCGCCTGCGCGGTGACCAGCAGGTCGCCCGCCTTGGCGTTGGCGATCACGTCGCTGACCATGTCCGAGATGTAGACGCCGGTCACGTCCCGATCGAACACCTTGGTGGCCGCCTTGAGCTCGAGTCGCTCCGCGAGTTCCTGAATCTTCATCCTGTGCTCCTCATTCCATGGACGTGAGGCCGAAGTCGACCGCGATCTGCTGGTACGTGATCTCCCGGTGGAGACCGAAGAGGTCGGGCAGGATCAGCACTCTCTTCCGGGGGCTGGTCAGGCGCTCGTTGAAGAGCGCGTTGAGGACCCGCATCTTCTCGAGGGGCATCGGCACGTGGCCCTCTTCGCCCTTGGTGGTGATCGCCACGTAGACCGAGATCCGCTGGTCGTGGGCCAGGTCGCCGATCTGGTGGACGAGGCTCCCCTTGGCGCAGCACGCGTAATACAGCAGCCCCGCCAGCTCGCCGAAGGGCACTACCTCGCCGGTGAGGGTGTCCCGGACGTCGAACTGGAAGGTCTGGGCCGCTTCCTGGGGCTTCCAGAACAGGGCGCCTTCGCGGTACTCCTCCAGGGGCGGGGTCTGCTCCGCCACGAAGTAGGAGCGCCGGGCGAAGGTGTGGTTCTCCTGCTCGATGATCAGGTAGCCCGGCCGCACGTTGACCATCTCGTAGCGCCGGGTCGTGGCTTCAGTGGTCATGCTGGGCGCTCCTCTTCGGCGGCCTCACGACACGCTCCGGTAGCTAGGATCGGGTCGCCCCGGACCCGGTGCAATGAGGCGCACGCATCATTCCCGAGAGGTCACGCCGGCCCTCCGGGGCCGCCCGCCGGCGCGCTTCGGCGCAGGGGCCGGGCCCGTTCAGACCCGGTGACCTGCACGAGACGCCCCGCGCGGCGATCGGAGGGCTTCATCGACGGGGAACCCGGTCCGGGCCCGCCGGAATGGGTGGCGGCTCCGCCGTCGGTCGGCTGCGCGAGCCGGGCTCCCAGGGCCGAGATCCGGGATGAAACTCGTTCTCAGTTGGAGTCCGTCAGGCGGTTCCGCCGCGGATAGAATCCCGCGAGACCTTCATGACACTTCCCCCCGGCACCCGTCTCGGACCCTACGAGATCCTGTCCCCTCTGGGCGCGGGCGGCATGGGCGAGGTCTACCGGGCCCGCGATCCGAGGCTGGGCCGGGACGTGGCCATCAAGGTCCTGCCCGAGCGCTTCTCGACCGACCCGCAGGCGCTCGCGCGCTTCGAGCGGGAAGCCCGGGCCGTGGCGATGCTCACTCACCCGAACATCCTGGCGATCTACGACGTGGGGAGCGATCGGGGCATCCGGTACGCCGTGACCGAGCTGCTCGAGGGCGAGACCCTCCGGAGCCGTCTGGCGAGCGGGGCGCTTCCCTGGCGGAAGGCGGTCGAGATCGCAGCCGCGATCGCCGACGGCCTCGCCGCTGCGCACTCGAGGGGCGTCGTCCACCGGGACCTGAAGCCGGAGAACGTCTTCCTGACGGCGGACGGCCGGGCGAAGGTCCTCGACTTCGGCCTCGCGCGGTGGAGCCCTCCGAAGGACCTCCGGGGAGGCGACACGTCAGCGCCCACCGAGACAGAACCGGGCACCGTGATGGGAACAGTGGGGTCAATGTAGCCCGAGCAGGTCCGGGGCGCGACGGCGGAAGCCTCGAGA
>DAOMFN010000029.1:0-10501 GCA_035429785.1 Anaeromyxobacteraceae bacterium | reverse complement strand
CGCGGGCCCGGACCTCGGCGGCGGTCTCGGCGGCGGCGAGGTGCACCGAGGCGTCGACGGCGCGGATCCCCCGGGCCAGCGACGCCCCCATGAGGCCGAGGCCGACGATGCCCACCCGGCGGGGCAGCCTGGCGTCGCCGGCCATCCCTCACCTCCCCCCGGCCTTCGGGGCGTCGTCCGGGTCGGCGAGGTCGGGGCGGAGCGCGCGGGCGCCGTGGAGGTAGACGTGCCGGACCGGCCGGTCCATCGACTCCACGTGGAGCAGCACCCGGATGATGCGCGGCAGCGAGCCCGGCACCGGGATCTCGCGCGAGCAGATCATGGGGACCATGTGCCAGCCGCAGCGGACCCGGGCGGCCCGGGCGGGGAAGTCGGCGTCGAGGTCGTGGGTCACCGTGAAGATGGCCCAGCCGATCTCCTCGGGCCGGATGCCGTTCCGCTCCACGAGCGCCGAGCACATCTCGGCCACGGCCTCTTCCATGGCCGGGACGGTGTTCGCCTCGATCTGGGTGGCGCCGCGGATGCCCCGCATCCGGCGGAGCTTACTTCCAGACGCGCCGGTCGTCGATTCGCTTCGCCCCGGCGGGGATGGTGCCGCCCGGGGAGGCCCGCACCTCGCCCTTCACCTTCACCTCCTCGCGGAGCGCCTCGGCGAGCCGGGCCGCCAGGGCGCCCTCCGCGTCGGGGGCGGAGAGCTCCACCACGTAGTCGAGCCGGTCCACGTGTCCCTCGCGGGTGATCACCGCCTGCCAGGCCGCCACCTCCGGGAAGCGCTTCATCACGCCGTCGATCTGCCCGGCGCGCACGAACATGCCGCGGACCTTCACGCCGTCGCCGACGCGGCCGAGGAGCCCCTGGAGCTTGGGGGTGGTGCGGCCGCAGCCGCAGCGCTCCTCCGGCCCCAGCGAGGAGAGGTCGCCGGTGCCGAAGCGGAGCAGCGGGTAGGCCACGTCGAAGAGCGTGCCCACGACCTCGCCGGGCTGGCCCGGCCCGGCGGGCTTCCCGGTCTCGATGTCGAGCACCTCCACGAGGGCCTCGGGGTGGACGTGCCAGCCCCCCTTCTCCGGGCACTCGTAGGCGAGGCAGCCCAGGTCGGCCGTGCCGTAGCCCTGCAGCACCCGGACGCCGAAGCCCTGCTCGATCTCCGTGCGGAGCGACTCCGGGAGCATCTCGGCGATCACGAAGGCCGCCTCGAACGAGAGGGGCGTGCCGGCCTCCCGGGCCTTCTGGAGGAGGGCGAGGAGGAAGCTGGGCAGGCCCAGGTAGGCGGTGGCCTTCAGGTGGGCCGCGACCTTCACCTGCAGCTCCGCCTGCCCCACGCCGGCCGGGATCACCGCGCAGCCGATCGCCCGGGCCCCGGCGTCGAGCATGAAGCCGAGCGGCGTCAGGTGGTAGGAGGCCGAGTTGTGGGCCACGTCCCCGGCGCGGAAACCGGCGGCCGCGAGCGCGTGGCGGAAGCGCCAGAAGTCCTCGTGGGTGCCCTGCGGGTCGTAGATGGGCCCGGGGGACATGAAGATGCGGGCGAGCTGGCCCGCGTCCACGGCGGCCAGCCCGGCGAAGGGCGGCTCCTCGGCCTGCGCCCCGGGGAGCGAGTCCTTGCGGGTGACGGGGATGCGGAGCAGGTCGTCCATGCCGTGGACGGACGCGGGGGAGAGGCCGGCCGCCTCGAGGTTCCGGCGGGCGCGCGGCGCGCGGGCGAAGGCGTGGGCGACGGTGCGGCGCAGCCGCTCGCCCTGGTGGACGCGGCGCAGCTCGGGGGACTCGCACTCGACGGCGGCATCGAGGATGCGGGAGGGGCGGAGGGGGGGCATGCGGCCTCTCTACGAAAGCCAGCGCTTGCGTCGCTTGTAGAACTTGAGGTTCTTGTAGCTCTTCTTCCCGGCCTCGCCGCCGCCGCCCAGGTAGAACTCCTTCACGTCCTCGTTGGCGCGCAGCTTGTCCGGCTCGCCGTCCAGGACGACCCGCCCGTTCTCCATGATGTAGCCGTAGTCGGCGATGGAGAGCGCCAGGTTGGCGTTCTGCTCCACGAGCAGGATGGTGGTCTTCCGCTCCTCGTTGATGCGCTTCACGATGCGGAAGATCTCGGCGACGAGCAGCGGGGCCAGCCCGAGCGACGGCTCGTCGAGCATCATCAGCTTGGGGCGCGCCATGAGGGCGCGGCTGATGGCGAGCATCTGCTGCTCGCCGCCGGAGAGGTACCCGGCCAGCTTCTTCCGGCGCTCCCGCAGGCGCGGGAAGAACTCGTAGCAGGCTTCCTTGTCGGCGCGCAGCCCGGCCCGGTCGTTGCGGGTGTAGCCCCCCATGTCGATGTTCTCCTCGACCGAGAGGTCCTCGAAGACCCGCCGACCCTCCATGACCTGGAAGATGCCGCGCCGGACCACCACCTCGGGGGGGAGCTCGTGGACCGGCTGCCCCTCGAAGAAGATGCCGCCGTCGGTGACCTCGCCCTCCTCGCTGCGCAGGAGGCCGGAGATGGCCTTCAGCGTGGTGCTCTTCCCGGCGCCGTTGGAGCCGAGGAGCGCCACGATCTTCCCCTCCGGGACCTGGAGGGAGAGCCCCTTCAGCACCAGGATCACGTCGTCGTAGATGACCTCGACGTTCTTCAGCTCGAGCATCCGGGGTTCTCCGGTACGGCGGGCGGGACCCCGGGGGATCCCGCCCGCTCGTTCACTCCGTGCGAACGGCTAGAGGCCGAACCACTCCTTCGTGCGCGGCATGATGTAGTCGCCGATCTTCACGAGCTTGCCGCCCTGGATCTGGTAGATGCTGGTCGTCATCGTGGGGCGGTGGTCGGTGGGGGTGTAGGTCACCGACTGCGAGAGGCCGCCGGTGGAGAAGTCGGACAGGGTCTCGATGGCCGCCTTCACGCCCGCGCCGGTGAGGTTGTTGGCCGCGGCGGCGCGCTTCAGCCCCTCCATCCACACGAGGCAGGTGGCCCAGCCGCGCACGTACATCGCGTCGTGCGTGTCGGTGGGGTGGTACTTCTTGTGGGCGGCCTCCAGCGTGGCCATGCCCGGGACCGGCGTGCCGTAGGGGACGTGGGGCACGACGCCGGTGACGCCCTCGGCGTTCGCGCCGGCGACCTTGGGCAGCGTCTCGGAGAAGCCGTAGGGGTTCGAGCCGAACTTCACGTTCATGCCGGCGGTCTTGGCGTCGCGGAGCACGAGCGAGACGCCGGTGGTGGTGACGTTGATGTAGGCGTACTCGACGCCCTTGCTCTTCATCACGAGCAGCTGGCTCTTCGCGTCCTGGAAGTTGGGCGGGAGGATGGCCTCGTCCACCACGTCGACGCCGATCTCGGCGGCGTACTTCTTGCCCGCGGCGATGGGGGCCTTGCCGTAGGCGTTGTCGCCGTACATGAAGGCCACCTTCGGCTTCCCCTTGCCGCCGGACTTCGCGTAGTCCTGCTTCACCCAGTCGAGCCAGCTGCGGAGCTGCTCGGAGTAGGTGGGGGCCACGAAGAAGTTGTAGGGGAACTTCGCCGGATCGGAGAGCGGCGCCGCGAAGGAGCCGGAGAAGTAGGGGATCTTGTCCTGGCCCACGAACTCCTTCAGGGCCTCGGTGTCGCCCGTGCCCCAGCCCTGGATCATGATCACCTTGTCGTCGTTGACGAGCTTCTTGTAGAGGGCCTGGGCCTGCGGGATCTTGTAGGCGTAGTCGGCGCCGATGAGCTTCACCTTCCGGCCGGCGATGCCACCGGCGTCGTTCACGACCGCGACGCAGTCCTGGACCCCCTGGGCGAAGGGCTTGCCGACGTCGGAGGTGACGCCGGTGAGGTCGAAGATGCCGCCGACCTTGATCTCCTGCTGGGCCGCGGCCGTCGCGGGGAGGAGCGCGGCCGAGAGGATCGCTGCGAGGGACTTCCGTGGGGTCATGATTCCTCCAGTGTGACTGACGGTCAACTGCGCGGGGCTGGCTGCCGTGCTGCTAGTACGAGAACGGGTAGAGCTTCCAGTACGCCTTCACGTGGTGCCACCGGGCGGCCATGCCGTCCGGCTCGAAGATGAGGAAGAGGATCACGACCAGGCCGAACACGCCCGACTTCATGGGCGCGAGCAGGCTCATGAGCGCGGGGTACTGGTTGGAGAGCGCGTCGGTCGCGAGCCGGAGCATCTCCGGCAGGAGCGTGATGAAGATGGCCCCGTAGATCGACCCCAGGATCGATCCCAGGCCGCCGATGATGATCATGCCCAGGTAGTCGATGGCGAGCGTGATGGGGAAGTTCTCCGGGCTGATGATGCGCGCCTGGTAGGCGAGCAGCGACCCGGCCACGCCGACCAGGAAGGAGGAGACCGCGAAGGAGAGGAGCTTGTACCGGAAGACGTTCACGCCCATGACCTCGGCGGAGATGTCCTGGTCGCGGATGGCCACGAAGGCCTTGCCCACCTTGGTGCGGAAGAGGTTCTTCGTGAAGAAGAGGAGCCCCACCATGAGCGGGAAGATGAGGTAGTAGATCTTCCGGTCGTTCTCGAGGGTGAGGCCGGCGAACTGCGCCGCGGGCACGGAGATGCCCGACACGCCGCCGGTCATCGAGTCCCAGTGGGTGACGGTGAACTCCACGATGTAGTGGGCGGCCAGCGTGGCCACGGCCAGGTAGAGCCCCTTGAGCCGCAGGGACGGGATCCCGAAGACCAGCCCCACCAGCGCGGTGATGGCCCCGGAGAGCGGGATCACGACCACGAAGGGCAACCCGGCCTTGCCGGCCAGCGCCGCGGTGGAGAAGCCGCCCACGGCGAGGAACGCGGCCGTGCCCAGGGAGATGAGGCCGGTGTAGCCGGTGACCACGTTCAGGCCGGCCGCGGCGATGATGGCGATGAAGATGCGGTTCAGGACGTCGAGCCAGTAGGTGGTGGCGAACTGGGGCAGGACGAGCAGGACGGCGAGGAGCAGGCCCAGCAGGACCCGCGGCAGCGGCGAGTCGAAGAGGGCCATGTCCTCGGCGTAGCTCTGGCGGAAATCCCCACAGCGCATCCCGTGCCTCCCTAGACCCGCTCGATCTTGACCTTGCCGAAGAGCCCGTACGGCTTCACGCTGAGGATGAGCACCAGCACGACGAAGGGCGCGACCTCCTTGGCCCCGCCGCCCACCAGCGGGTCGAGGTAGCCGCCCGCCAGGTTCTCCAGGATGCCCATGATGGGCCCGCCCACGATGGCGCCGGCGATGGAGTCGAGCCCGCCCAGGATCACGACCGGGATCACCTTGAGCCCGAAGAAGGCCATGGCGCCGTCGAGCCCGCCGCGGATGCCGGCGAGCAGCACCCCGCCCACCGCCGAGACCACCGCGGCGATGGACCAGGCGAGCGCGAAGATGCGCTTCACCGAGATGCCCATGGAGAGCGACACCTGCTGCGAGAAGGCGGTGGCGCGCATGGCCACGCCGGAGCGGGTGTACTTGAAGAAGAGGGTGAAGATGACGAGGAGCACGGCCACGCCGGCCATGCTGTAGATGTACCCCTGCGCCACCGGCAGGGGACCGAGGTGGACGGGCTGGGCCGGGAAGATGTCGGGGAAGGGCTGGAGCTCGGTGCCCCAGATGCCCTGGATGATGGCCTTGAGGAGCGAGGAGAGCCCCAGCGTCACCATGATGAGCGAGATGACCGGCTCGCCGATCATGGGGCGGAGGATGAGCCGCTCGGTGAGGATGCCGAGGACCGCCGAGAAGACGAGGGTGATGAGGAAGGCGGGGACGAAGGGGATCTGGTACTTCACCATCATCGTCAGGCAGACGTAGGCGCCCAGCACGAGGAACTCGCCCTGGGCGAAGTTGAGGACGCTCGTCGACTTGTAGATGACGACGAAGCCCAGCCCGACGAGCGAGTAGATGCTCCCCACCACGATGCCGTTCAGCAGGAGCTGGAGGAAGAATTCCATCAGGCCGCCTTGCCCTTCCCCTGCGCCGCGGCGAGCCGCCGGACGAGCAGCGTGGTCTGGATGCGGGTGGTCTTGCCGTCCTGGAACTTGATGGTCGTGTCGATGTCGACCGAGTCGCGGTCGCCGTAGAGGGCGTCGATGACCACCGCGTAGCGCTCCTCGACGAAGCCGCGCCGGACCTTGCGGGTGCGGGTCAGCTCCTCGTCGTCGGCGTCGAGCTCCTTGTAGAGCAGCACGAACTTGCGGATGGAGGCGGCGGCGGGCAGCGTCTCGTTCACCTGCTCGACCTCCTTCTGCACGAGGTCGTAGACCTGGGGCTTGGCGGAGAGGTCGGTGTAGGTCGTGTAGGAGATCTTGTTCTTCTCGGCCCACTTCCCCACCACGCCCATGTCGATGTTCAGCATGGCGGTGAGGTAGTCCTTCCCCTTCCCCACCACGACCGCCTCCTTCACGTACGGGGAGAACTTGAGGCGGTTCTCGATGAACTGCGGCGAGTACTGCGTGCCGTCGTTCAGCTGCATCACGTCCTTGATGCGGTCGATGACGACGAGGTGGCCGTCCTCGGCGAGGTAGCCGGCGTCGCCGGAGTGCAGCCAGCCGTCGGTGACGGTGCCGCGGGTGGCCTCCTCGTTCTTGTAGTAGCCGAGGAAGACCGCGTCGCTGCGGGAGAGGATCTCCCCCTTCTCGGAGATCTTCACCTCGGTGCCGGGGATGGGCACGCCCACGGTGTGGAACTGGATGTCGCCGTTGCGGTGGATGCAGGAGATGCCGCTGATCTCGGTCTGGCCGTAGATCTGCTTGAGCGGCACGTCCATGGCGTGGAAGAAGCGGAACACGTCGGGCCCGAGCGCCGCGCCGCCGGTGGAGGCGCTGCGCAGGTGGGTGAAGCCCAGCCGGTCCTTCAGCGCCCGGAAGAGCATCCAGTGGCCGATCTTGTGCAGCATCGCCAGGCCGGCCGGGACCGGCTTCTTCTGGAAGCGCAGGTCGGCGACCTTGCGCCCCACCGGCATCCAGCGCTCGTACATGAAGCGCTTGAACGGGGTGGTGTCCATGATCTTCACCTGCACGGTGGAGGTCAGGTTCTCCCAGATGCGGGGCGGGGCGAACATCACGTGGGGCCCGATCTCCCGGATGTTCTCCATCACCGTCTCGGGCTGCTCGGGGAAGTTCACCGTGAAGCCCACCGCCAGCGCGGAGGAGAGCGACATCATCTGCTCGCCGATCCAGGCCAGCGGGAGGAAGGAGACGAACTCGTCGTCCGGGCGCTTGGGGTCCACCTCGTTCAGCGAGAGCGCCATGGAGAGCAGGTTCCGGAAGGAGAGCATGGCCCCCTTGGGGAACCCGGTGGTGCCCGACGTGTAGCTGATGATGGCGACGTCCTCGACCTTGCCGCGCCGGACGTGCTCCTCCCAGGCGCCGGGGTGGTGACCGAGGTACTCGCGCCCCTTCTCCTCCACCGCCTCGAAGGAGAGCAGCTTCTCGTGCTCGTACTTCCGGAGCCCGCGCGGGTCGGTGTAGACGACGGCGCGGACCTTGGGCAGCTTGTCGAGCATGTCGAGGATCTTGTCGACCTGCTCCTGGTCCTCGGCGACCACGAAGGCGGCGTCGCAGTGGTCGATGACGAAGGCCACCTCGGTGAGGTTGGAGTCCTGGTAGAGCCCCACCGAGGCGCCGCCGGCGGCCTGCGCGGCGACCTCGGCCCAGACCCACTCCGGCCGGTTGTCGCCGATGATGGCCACCTTGTCGCCGGGCTGCATCCCGAGCGCCACGAGCCCCATGGAGAAGTCGCGGACGTGCTCGTGGTACTCGCGCCAGGTGAAGGGCTGCCAGATCCCGAACTCCTTCTCCCGCATGGCCACCTTGTCGGGGTGGAGCCCGGCGTTGCGGACGAGGAGCTTCGGGAAGGTGTCGTTGCCGAGGAGCTGGTCGAGGATGTCCGGCACGCGTGGGTCCCCTGGTCAGTGCGCCTGGCCGAGGTAGGCTTCCTGGACGGCGGCGTCGCCCTGGACCTCCTCGGGCGTGCCGTCGGCGATCTTCTCCCCGAAGGAGAGGACCGTGACGCGGTGGGAGACGTCCATCACCACCCCCATGTCGTGCTCGATCATGATCATGGTGGTGCCCCGGTCCTCGTTGATGTCGAGGATGAAGCGGGCCATGTCCTCCTTCTCCTCGGCGTTCATCCCGGCCATGGGCTCGTCGAGGAGGAGGAGCTTCGGGTCGAGGGCCAGCGCCCGGGCCAGCTCCACCCGCTTCTGGAGGCCGTAGGCGAGCGTGCCCACGACCTTCTTGCGGATGTGCTGGATCTCGAGGAAGTCGATGATGTCCTCGACGACCTCCCGGTGGGCGATCTCCTCCCTCCGGGCCGAACCGTAGTAGAGGCCACCTCCCAGGACCCCCTCGTGCTGGTGCACGTGGCGGCCGATGAGCAGGTTGTCGAGCACGGTCATCCCCCGGAAGAGGGCGATGTTCTGGAAGGTGCGGGCGATCCCCAGCTTGGTGCGCTCCGCCGGGGAGAGCCTCGTCACGTCCTGGCCGTCGAACCAGACGCTCCCCCGCTGGGGGCGGTAGACCCCGCTGATGCAGTTGAGGAGGCTCGTCTTCCCGGCGCCGTTGGGTCCGATGACCGCGTGGAGGGCGCCCCGACGGACCTCGAAGCTCACGTCGGAGAGCGCCGTGACGCCCCGGAAGTGGAGGATCAGGTTGGAAACGCGCAGGAGCGGCATGGGCCCTTCTAGATCCCAGATGACCGCCCCCGTCATCAAGCCGCACCGCGGCATGCAATTTTGCAGTGCGAACTTGACAGGATCCGGGCTATCCGGGCGGCCAGAACATCGGGCGTCCCCCCAGGCAGTGCATGTGGACGTGGAAGACGAGCTGCCCGCCCTCCCGGTTCACGTTCACCACGCTGCGCCAGCCGGGCTCGGCGACCCCGCGCTCCCTGGCGATGGCGGCCGCCACCCGGGCGAGCTTGCCGACCAGGGCGTCGTCGGCGGGGGTGAGGTCGTTCAGGCTGGGGATGTGGCGGCGGGGCACCACGAGGACGTGCACCGGGGCCTGGGGGTTGATGTCCTCGAAGGCCACCACGTCCTCGTCCTCGAAGACCAGCTTCGCCGGGATCTCCTTCCGGGCGATCTTGCAGAAGAGGCAATCGGCCACGCGTCACCTCGCTCCGGCGCGGCCGGGCGCGGCCGCGGCGTCGGGGCAGGATAGCGCGGCCTCCTCAGGCGCGCGAGTCGAGCAGCAGCGTCACCGGGCCGTCGTTCACGAGCTCCACCTCCATGTGGGCCCGGAACACGCCTGTGGCCACCGGCACCGCGCGGGCCCGGAGCAGCGACGCCACCTCCTCGTACAGGGTGCTCGCCTCTCCGGGCGGGGCGGCGGCGACGAAGCTGGGGCGGTTGCCCTTGCGCGCGTCGCCGAGGAGCGTGAACTGCGAGACGAGGAGCACGCCGCCCCCCACGTCCTGGACCGACCGGTTCATCTTGCCGGCGTCGTCCTCGAAGATGCGGAGCTGGGCGAGCTTGTCGGCGGTCCAGCGCGCGTCGTCCGGGCCGTCGCCCGCCGCCACGCCGAGGAGCACGAGGAGCCCGTGCCCCACCTCGCCCACCACCTGGCGGTCCACCCGCACCGACGCGCGCGCCACCCGCTGGACCACCGATCGCATGGCTGCTTCATGGCACGGAACGGGCCCCCGTGCTAATGCCCGGGCCGTGCTCCTCCTGCGCGACGTCCGGAAGTCCGACCTTCCCGCGCTGCGGTCGCTCGCCCGGGTGCTGAACTCGGTGAACCTGCCCGCCGACGAGCGCGCGCTGGCCGGCATCGTCGACCGGTCGGTCCGGAGCTTCGCGGGGCGCATCGCCGACCCGCTCCGGCGGAGCTACGTCTTCGTGCTCGAGGACCCCCGGAGGCGCCGCGTGCTCGGCACCTCGATGGTCATCGCCCAGCACGGCACGCGCGAGTCGCCCTGCACGTTCCTGGACGTCACCGAGCGGGAGAACTACTCCTCGACGCTCGACCGCCACTTCCGCCACCCGGTCCTCTCCATCGGCTTCCACTTCGACGGCCCGACCGAGATCGGCGGCCTCGTGGTGCACCCGCGCCACCGGCGGTCGCCGGAGCTGCCCGGCAAGCAGCTCTCCTTCGTCCGCTTCCTCTACCTCGCCATGCACCGGGAGCGCTTCCGGGACACGGTGCTCGCCGAGCTCATGCCGCCGCTCGACCGGAACGGGCGCAGCGCCTTCTGGGAGAGCTTCGGCCGCCGCTTCACCGGGCTCGACTACCAGGACGCCGACAAGCTCTCCCGCAAGGGCAAGGAGTTCATCCAGCAGCTCTTCCCGCCCGGCGACCTCTACGCCACGCTGCTCCCGCCGCGGGTGCAGCGGACGCTCGGGAAGGTGGGGCCGTCCACCGAGCCGGCCCGGCGCATGCTCCAGCGCATCGGCTTCCGCTACGTGGATCGCATCGACCCGTTCGACGGCGGGCCGCACTACGAGGCGCCGCTCGCCGAGATCACGCTCGTGAAGGCGCACCGGAGGGTCCCGCTCGCCGGGGAGCCCCTGCCGGGGACGAGCCGCCACCCGGAGGTGCTCGCGGCGGTGGAGGGCGCCGTGCGCACGCTGGAGTCCCTGGGG
>DAOMFN010000028.1:0-10640 GCA_035429785.1 Anaeromyxobacteraceae bacterium | reverse complement strand
CGGGATCACCCGGCTCGAGGACGCGCTCGCCGCGGCCCGTCTGGGCGCCGCCGCGCTGGGCTTCAACTTCTGGCCGCGGTCGAGCCGCTTCGTCGCGGCCGACGACGCCCGCGCCATCATCGCCGCCCTCCCTCCCTTCGTCACCGCGGTGGGGGTCTTCGTCGACCAGCCCGAGGAGGAGCTCCGCGCCGTCGCGGCCCGGACCGGCATCCAGGTCTTCCAGCTCCACGGGGACGAGCCGCCCGCGCTCTGCGCCCGGCTCCCGCTGCCGGTGGTGAAGGCCATCCCGGCCGATCGCGCCGCCGACCGGGTGCTGCTCGCGTCCTACCCGGTCCGTGCGTTCCTGCTCGACACGCCCTCCCCCGACCGCGGGGGCACCGGCCGCACCTTCGACTGGTCGCTCGCCGCCGGGGTCGCCGAGGTGGCGCCGGTGATCCTGGCGGGCGGGCTGCGGCCGGAGAACGTCGCCGAGGCCGTCCGCGCGGTGCGCCCCTGGGCCGTGGACGTCGCGAGCGGCGTCGAGTCTTCTCCAGGAGTGAAGGATCCGGAGCGGATGGCCCGCTTCGTCGACGCCGTGCGCGAGGTGCGCCTGCCATGAACCAGCCCGACGCCACCGGCCACTTCGGCCCCTACGGCGGCCGCTACGTCCCCGAGACCCTGATGCCGGCGCTCGACGAGCTCACGCACGCCTGGCAGGAGGCCCGCCGCGACCCGGCCTTCGCCGACGAGCTCGGGCGGCTGCTCACCCGCTTCGCCGGACGCCCCACCCCCACCGGCGACGCGCTGCGGATGTCGGCCGACGCCGGGGGCTGCCGGGTGCTCCTGAAGCGCGAGGACCTCTGCCACACCGGCGCGCACAAGATCAACAACACGCTCGGCCAGGTGCTGCTCGCCCGGCGCATGGGCAAGCGGCGCATCATCGCCGAGACCGGCGCCGGCCAGCACGGGGTCGCCACCGCCACCGCCGCGGCCCTCTTCGGCATGCCCTGCGACGTGTACATGGGCGCGCTCGACGTGGAGCGGCAGGCGCTGAACGTCCTCCGGATGGAGCTCATGGGAGCGCGGGTGGTGGCGGTCCAGGCAGGCTCGCGCACGCTGAAGGACGCGATGAACGAGGCCATCCGCGACTGGGTGACGAACGTCCGGGACACCCACTACGTGATCGGCTCGGTGGCCGGCCCGCACCCGTACCCGGCGCTGGTGCGGGACTTCCAGGCCGTCATCGGCGACGAGGCCCGGGCCCAGGTGCTGCAGCTCGCCGGCAGGCTCCCCGACGCGGTGGTGGCCTGCGTCGGCGGGGGCTCCAACGCCATGGGGATCTTCTCGGCCTTCATCGCCGACCCCGCGGTGCGCCTCGTGGGCGTGGAGGCGGCCGGCCACGGGCTCGACACCGGCAAGCACGGCGCCGCGCTCGCCCGCGGGCGGCCCGGCGTGCTCCACGGCTCGCGGAGCTACCTGCTCCAGACGGCCGACGGGCAGGTCGCCGAGGCCCACTCCATCAGCGCCGGCCTCGACTACCCGGGCGTCGGGCCCGAGCTCTCCTGGCTGAAGGACCAGGGGCGGCTCGAGCTCCGCCAGGCCACCGACGACGAGGCGCTCGACGCGCTCCGGTACCTGGCCCGGATGGAGGGCATCATCCCGGCGCTGGAGACGGCCCACGCGATCGCGGCGGCGCGCGACCTGGCCCGGGAGATCGGGCCGGGCGGCGTGCTCCTCGTGAACGTGTCGGGGCGCGGGGACAAGGACGTGCAGCAGTTGCGAGCCGCGGAAGCCGGCCGCGTGGCGACCCCGGCCACGCGGCTCGCAACCTCGTCCCGCCTTCCGCCCGCGCGGCGGCCGAAGGCGCGCAAGGCCCCGAAGCGACGGAAGTCGCCACCGCCTCGCGGCAAGCGGACCCCGCCCCGTCCCCGGAGGTCCCGGTGAACCCCGCCCAGGACCGCCTCGACGCGGCCTTCGGCGCTGCCGCGGAGCGCGGCAGCGCTGTATTGGTCACCTACGTCATGGCCGGCGACCCCGACCTCGCCACCTCCCGCGAGATGGCGCTCGCCTGTGCCGCCGGAGGGGCCGGCATCCTCGAGATCGGGATGCCCTTCTCCGATCCCATCGCCGACGGCGGGACCATCCAGGCCGCCGGCGAGCGGGCACTCGCCTCGGGCACCAACGTGGCCGCCTGCCTCCGCCTCGCCGCCGAGGTGCGCCGCCGCACGCCCGCCGCCATCGCGCTCATGGGCTACGTGAACCCGGTGCTCTCCTTCGGCGTGGAGCGGTTCCTCGACGGCTGCGCCAAGGCCGGCGTGGACGCCGTGATCCTGCCCGACCTGCCGCCCGAGGAGGCCGGCCCGTTCCGGGAGGCCGCCGCCGCACGCGGGGTGAAGCTGGTCTTCCTCCTCGCCCCCACCTCCACCCCCGAGCGGATCCGGGCCGCCTGCGAGGCCGCCACCGGCTTCGTCTACTTCGTCTCGGTCACGGGCGTCACCGGCGCGCGCACCGCGCTCCCGGCCGACCTCGGGCCGAAGGTCGCCGCCGTCCGCGCGGCCTCCCGGGTGCCGGTGGTGGTCGGCTTCGGCGTCTCGACCCCGGCCCAGGCCCGGGCCATCGGCACGCTGGCCGACGGCGTGGTGGTGGGGAGCGCCATCGTGCAGCGCATCGCCCAGGGAGGCTCGCGGAAGGCCCGCGCCGACCGCGTGCGCCGCTTCGTGACCTCACTCGCGCGGGCGCTCCGGCGCTGAGCCGGGTCGGGGTCGGTTCTGCGTGCGTCAGCCTGGCGGACGCACGCCTGGCGATTCGGTCGCCGTGCGCACCCGAGGTCAACAAGCCGCTTATAGGCCCAACCATAGACTGCCGATCGCGATAAGGACTGCCGTCGCGCCGACCCGCAAGTAGGCCAGGACGGCGACGCCAAAAATCAACCGATCGACCAGTGGAGCGGCGGCCATGTTCCTGAACCGCATCGTTCTCGCCCGGGGCGTCGTCACCCAGCGTATCGACGTCACCATCAGGTAGAGCCCGCCAAACCCGAAGGCGGCGGTCACGATCCAGTGAAGGGGGCTGCGCGGGTCGAATCCGGTGATCGCGAATCGATGGAGGTTCATTCGCGCATCTCGGCGCCGACACAAGCTCCGGACACCTCACCCGCTCCGCCGCAGCGTCTCCTCCAGCACGGCCAGGGCCAGCCTGCCCTTCGCCGAGGTGGCCCCGCGCTTCAGCTCGACGAGCGTCCTCAGGCCCACGACCTTCACCGGCTGCCCCTCGACCTCGATGGTGACGCTCGTCGGCGCAAGGTCCTCGTAGGCCCGACCTCCCTCGATGGCGCCGAGAACGTCCAGCTGTCCGAGGCTCGTGGAGAGGAGCTGGTGCCCGTCCCCGAGCAGCGCCTCCCGCGTCGGGCGCAGCACCTGGCCAGCCGGTCGCCCCCGGTACCGGGCGTCCACGCCGTCCAGGAACCGGAGCAGCCGGTCCACGTTGTCGGCCCCGCGCCGGTGCACGACGTCGACGTCGAACGTGGTGAGCGGCGCACCCTGGGCCACCGCCGCCAGCGCTCCCACGAGCACGAAGTCGGTCCCGCTAGCCGCGAGACGCGCCAGCAGGGTCGCGAGCCCGGGCGGCTGCGAATCCATTGCGGAGCTCCTCGATGGTGCGGATCATCCGGTCGTTCTGCCGAAGCCGCTCCTCCGGCGTGAGCGCGAGCATCGCGTCCACGAGCGTGACGTCCACCTCGATGGCGTCGGGGTCCGGCGGTGGCTCAGGGACGGGAGGCATCCCCTCGAATCTAGCAGGCTCAGCCCTCCGGCTCCCAGCGGAACACCTCGTCGAGCGGCTTGCCGAAGACCTGCGCGATGCGGAAGGCGGCCTCCAGCGAGGGCGAGTACTTCCCGGCCTCGATGGCGGCGATGGTCTGGCGGGTGACGCCGATGGCCTGCCCCAGCTCGGCCTGGCTCATCTCGCCGGCGAGGAAGCGCAGCGTGCGGATCTGGTTCACGATCCGGCCGCGGGTCACGCGAGGCCCCGTCGGTAGCCCCGCACCGTCAGCGCGTACCGCACGAACTCGGCGACGACGACGGCGGCGACCATGGCGTTCACGATGTGCCAGCCGGTGGCCAGGAAGGGGAGGACGCCGCCGAACCACAGCGCGCAGCCGATGAGGACGTTGTAGGCGATGGCGACGGCGCGGCGATCCACGGCCCGGTCGCGCTCGTCGCCGGGTCCGCGTTCCTCGGGCGGCGTGGTCGTCCTGAGGATCAGGCGCCCGACCAGGACCCACAGTGCATTCCCGCCGGCGGCGGCGGCGAACAGGGCCATGAGCTCGAGGTTGGGCAGCGGCCGGTCGAGGAGCGGGGACCGGTAGGTCAGCGCGAAGTAGGGGACGTAGCAGACGACGAGTCCGGCCAGCGACATCCAGGCGATCTTCTCTCGGTAGGGCATGGTTCGGGGCTTCGCTCCTGTTCGATTGACTTGTCATGATGTAATGTAACTCGAACACGACGTCAACACCGGCAGACATTTCGGGGCTGCCGGAGCGCAATCAATAGTCTCTCGCTATCGTTTCGATACGAACGATGTCTTGCCGCCGCTCGCCCGGCGCGACAGGTCCTCCACACCGAAAGGAGAACGACCATGTCGAGCGAGTCCAGGTGCCCGTTCCCCCACGCCGCCGCCTCCGGTGGCACGACGAACCGCGACTGGTGGCCGAAGCAGCTCAAGCTCCACCTCCTCCACCAGCACTCCCCGCGGGCCAACCCGATGGGCGAGCGCTTCGACTACGCCCGCGCCTTCGAGAGCCTCGACCTCGAGGCGGTGAAGAAGGACCTCCGGGCGCTCATGACCGACTCGAAGGACTGGTGGCCGGCCGACTTCGGCCACTACGGCCCCTTCTTCATCCGCATGGCCTGGCACAGCGCCGGCACGTACCGCACCGGCGACGGGCGCGGCGGGGCCGGAGGCGGCACCCAGCGCTTCGCGCCGCTCAACAGCTGGCCCGACAACGTGAACCTGGACAAGGCCCGCCGGCTGCTCTGGCCCGTGAAGCGGAAGTACGGCCGGAAGATCTCCTGGGCCGACCTCATGATCCTGGCCGGCAACGTGGCGCTCGAGTCGATGGGGCTCGCGACCTTCGGCTTCGCGGGCGGCCGCGAGGACGCCTGGGAGCCGGACGAGGACGTCTACTGGGGCCGGGAGCAGAAGTGGCTCGCCGACGAGCGCCACACCGGGAAGCGGGAGCTCGAGAGCCCGCTCGCCGCGGTGCAGATGGGGCTCATCTACGTGAACCCGGAGGGGCCGGGCGGGAACCCGGACCCCCTGGCCGCCGCGCGCGACATCCGCGAGACCTTCGCCCGCATGGCCATGGACGACGTGGAGACCGTGGCGCTCATCGCCGGCGGCCACACCTTCGGCAAGACCCACGGCGCCGGCGACCCGAAGAACCTGGGGCCGGAGCCGGAGGCGGCCGGCATCGAGGAGCAGGGAACGGGCTGGAAGAGCCGCTTCGGGACCGGCAAGGGCGCCGACACGATCACGAGCGGCCTGGAGGTGACCTGGACCTCCACGCCCACCCGGTGGAGCAACGGCTACCTGGAGAACCTCTTCGGCCACGAGTGGGAGCTGACCCGCAGCCCGGCGGGCGCCCACCAGTGGCGGCCCAAGGGCCGGGCCGGCGAGGGCACCGTCCCCGACGCGCACGACCCCTCGCGCCGACACGCGCCGGCCATGCTGACCACCGACCTGGCGCTCCGGTTCGACCCGGCCTACGAGAAGATCTCCCGGCGCTTCCTCGCCCACCCCGAGGAGCTCGCCGACGCCTTCGCCCGCGCCTGGTTCAAGCTCACCCACCGCGACATGGGACCGCGCTCCCGCTACCTCGGGCCGGAGGTCCCCGCGGAGGAGCTCATCTGGCAGGACCCCATCCCGGCGGTGAACCACCGCCTGGTGAGCGCGAAGGACGTCGCGTCGCTCAAGGCCCGGGTGCTGGCCTCCGGCCTGTCCATCCCCGAGCTCGTCTCCACCGCCTGGGCGTCGGCCTCCACGTTCCGCGGCTCCGACAAGCGCGGCGGGGCCAACGGCGCCCGCATCCGGCTGGCGCCGCAGAAGGACTGGGAGGTGAACGAGCCGGCCCGCCTGGCGAAGGTGCTGCGCACGCTGAAGCGCATCCAGGCGGAGTTCAACGACGCGCAGAAGGGCGGCAAGCGCATCTCGCTCGCCGACCTCGTCGTCCTGGCCGGCTGCGCCGGCGTCGAGCAGGCGGCGAGGAACGCCGGGCACGCCGTGACCGTCCCGTTCACGCCGGGGCGCATGGACGCGTCGCAGGCCCAGACCGACGCGGCCTCCTTCGCGGTGCTCGAGCCGGTGGCCGACGGCTTCCGCAACTGGCAGGGGCGGAAGCAGGCCCTCTCCGCCGAGGAGCTGCTCGTCGACCGCGCCCAGCTGCTCACGCTGAGCGCGCCGGAGATGACGGTGCTGCTCGGCGGCCTGCGGGTCCTGGGGGCGAACCACGGCCGGTCCGCACACGGCGTGTTCACGGACCGTCCGGAGGCGCTCACGAACGACTTCTTCGTGAACCTGCTCGACATGTCCACCGAGTGGAAGCCGGTCTCCGCCGACGGCGAGCTCTTCGAGGGGCGGGACCGGAAGACCGGCGACAGGCGATGGACCGCCACGCGGGTCGACCTCGTCTTCGGGTCCGACGCCCGCCTCCGGGCCATCGCCGAGGTCTACGCGAGCGCGGACGGGGAGCGGAAGCTCGTCCGCGACTTCGTGGCCGCCTGGGACAAGGTGATGAACCTGGACCGGTTCGACCTGCGCTGACGCCGCACGGGGCGCCCGGTCCGGTTCCCGCCTAGAGGACCGGGCGCTCGATGGCCAGCGCGATCACCCGCACCTCGCGCATCAGCTCGTCGAACTCGGGGATGGAGAGGGACTGGTGCCCGTCGGAGAGGGCCTTCTCCGGCCGGGGGTGCACCTCGACCATGATGCCGTCGGCCCCGGCCGCGATGCCGGCGCGGGCGATGGCGCCCACGTGCTTGCGGATCCCGATGCCGTGGGAGGGGTCGACGATGACCGGCAGGTGGGTGAGGGTCTTCAGGACCGGGATGGCGTTGATGTCGAGGGTGTTGCGGGTGGCGGTCTCGAAGGTCCGGATGCCGCGCTCGCAGAGCATCACCTGGGGGTTGCCCTTGGCGACGATGTACTCGGCGGCCATGAGCCACTCCTTGATCGTGCCGGAGAGCGCCCGCTTCAGCATCACCGGCTTCCGCACCTGGCCGAGGCGCTCCAGGAGCGGGTAGTTCTGCATGTTGCGGGCGCCGACCTGGAGGATGTCGGCGTACTCGGCCACGAGGTCCACGGTGTCGGTGGACATGACCTCGGTGACGACCTTGAGCCCCGTGGCCTCGCGGGCCTCGGCGAGCAGCTTCAGCCCCTCCTCGCGGAGCCCCTGGAACTCGTAGGGGCTGGTGCGGGGCTTCCAGGCCCCGCCGCGCAGGATGCTGGCCCCGGCCATCTTCACCGCGCGCGCGGTCTCCAGGATCTGCTCGCGGGACTCCACCGAGCAGGGGCCGGCCATGACCGCGATGGCGCGCCCGCCGATCTCGACGCCGTCCACGTCGAGCACGGTGTCCTCCTCCTTCACCTCGCGGTTGACCAGCTTGAAGGGCTGCGAGACCCGCAGGGCCTCGGCCACGCCGGGCAGCATGGCGAAGTCGTCGGGGTCCACCGCGCCGGTGTTGCCCACCACGGCCACCACGCGCCGCTCGGTGCCGGAGATGGGGTGCGGGGTGAGCCCCAGCGCGCGCACCTTGTCGATGACGGCCTCGAACTCGGCCTCGGTGGCGTGCGGCTTCATGGCGACGAACATGGATGCTCCTCGGCGCGCGGCGCCGGATGGGTGCGGCTAGACGGGACGGCCGACGGCGCCGGCGATGACGCGCACCTGCGCCATCAGGCCGGCGAACTCCCCGGGCGTGAGCGACTGCTGCCCGTCGGACAGGGCCTTCTCCGGGCAGGGGTGGACCTCGACGATGAGCCCGTCGGCGCCGGCGCCCACCGCGGCGCGCGCCATGGCCGGGACGTGGGCGCGCAGCCCGATGCCGTGGGACGGGTCGACCACCACCGGCAGGTGCGTGAGCGACTTCAGCACCGGGACCGCGTTCAGGTCGAGCGTGTTGCGGGTGGCGGTCTCGAAGGTGCGGATCCCGCGCTCGCAGAGCGCCACGCGGGGGTTGCCGTGGGCGACCACGTACTCGGCGGCCATGAGCCACTCGCGGATGGTGGCCGAGGCGCCGCGCTTCAGGAGCACCGGCTTGCCGATCTTCCCGAGCTGCTTGAGCAGCGAGAAGTTCTGCATGTTGCGGGCGCCGATCTGCACGAGGTCGGCGTAGTCGGCGACCATGGCGAGGTTCTCCACGTCCATCGCCTCGGTCACGACGCCGAGCCCGGTCTCCTCGCGGGCCAGCGCGAGCAGCTTCAGCCCCTCCTCGGCCAGCCCCTGGAACTCGTAGGGGCTGGTGCGCGGCTTGTAGGCGCCGCCGCGGAGCAGCGTGGCCCCGGCGGCCTTCACCTCCCGGGCCGCCTCGAGGATCTGCTCCCGGGACTCGACGGAGCAGGGACCGGCGATCACCACGAGCCGCTTCCCTCCCAGCTGGACGCCGGCCACGTCGACGACCGTGTCCTCCTCCTTCACCTCGCGCGACACCAGCTTGAAGGGCTGGGAGACCCGGATGGCCTCGCGGACGCCGGGCATTCCCTCGAAGAGGGCGGGATCGAGACCGCCCTTGTTGCCGGTGATGCCGATGGCGGTGCGCTGCGCTCCGGGGATGGCGTGCGGCATGAGGCCGAGGGAGCGGATCTTCTCGACCACGGCATCCACCTGGGCGTCGGTGGCGGTGGGCTTCATCACGACCAGCATGTCGGGTGCGGCCTCCTCGTCTCGCGGGGCCGGGAGGATACACCCGCGCGCCCCCCGGAGGGATAATCGCGATCCCCGCGCCGTTCCCGGGTTTTTTCGGATATGGGATCGATCCGTGCGCGACCGCCGCTTCGACCACCTCTACGACCTCCAGAAGCAGCCGGTGAAGGACGTCATCGTGGAGCGCTTCGCGGACGAGCTGGCGGAGCGGCTCCGCGCCTGGCCGCCGGCCGACGTGGAGTGGGTCACGGAAGAGCTGCGCCGCCGCTGGGCTGCCGGGCTCGTCGCCCCTCCCCGCGACGAGGTCCTGCGGCTCGGGCTCGAGCTGGCGCGCCTCGACCTGCTCCGGGAGCACGAGGCCTTCGACGAGGCCATGCGCAACCGCGCGCCGCGCACCTGCCAGGGGGCGGCGGAGGAGGCCGCCCTGCAACTCCTCGTCCTCTACGTGGGGGAGGAGTGCCTGGCGCTGAAGGACTGGGCCGAGGGGGCGAAGCTCACCCGCCCCGACCTGGCCCGCGCCGTGGAGCTCGCCGAGCGCCGGCTCTTCCGGGTGACGCTCCGCTAGGCCCTCCGAAATGGTGGGTTCCGGGGCGAGGTGCTATACGGACGCCGACATGCCGAGCCGGAAGACCGCCCGCCGCCCCGCCGCCCGCGGCGCCCCCCGGGGCGCCCGCTCCGCGCGTTCCCGCAAGCTCGTCGCCTTCGGCCGCATGGTCCTCGCCACCGAGGCGCGGGCCATCGGGAGCCTGCGGCTCGACGACGCCTTCGCCACGGCGGTGGAGTGGATCCTCGCCTGCAAGGGGCAGGTGGTGCTCACCGGCATCGGCAAGCCGGGGTTCGTGGCCCAGAAGATCTCGGCCACGCTGGCCTCCACCGGGACCCACTCCATCTACCTCCACCCCGCCGAGGCCGCCCACGGCGACCTGGGGCGGCTCTCCCGCCGGGACGTGCTGGTGGCGCTCTCGAACAGCGGGGAGTCGGAGGAGATCCTGCGGCTCCTTCCGGCGGTGAAGCGCATCGGCGCGCGCATCGTGGCGGTGACCCGCGACGGCCGGAACCCGCTCGCCCGCGCGGCCGACCTCGTGCTCGCCATCGGCGACGTCGAGGAGGCCTGCCCGATGGGGCTCGCCCCCACCACGAGCACGGCCGCCCTGCTGGCCGTGGGCGACGCCATCGCCATGGCGGTGCTCGAGAACCGCCCCTTCGGGAAGGACGAGTACGCGCTCTACCACCCGGGCGGGAAGCTCGGCCGCCACCTCATGCGGGTGCACGAGCTCATGCGCAGCGGCGAGGCCAACCCGCTCGTGCGGGCCACGGCGCCGCTCCGCGACGCGGTGGCGGTGATGACCCGCACGCCCGGCCGCCCGGGCGCGGCCACGGTGGTGGACGGGCGCGGACGGCTCCTCGGGGTCTTCACCGACGGTGACCTGCGCCGGCTCGTGGAGCGGGAGCAGGTGGACTTCGAGGTGCCGGTCTCGACGGTGATGACCCGCAACCCGCGCACGGTCCGGGCCGAGGAGCGGCTCGTGGACGCGGCGCGGGTGATGCGGGAGGCCCGCATCGACCAGGTGCCGGTGGTGGACGCCCGGGGGCGCGCCGTCGGCCTGCTCGACGTGCAGGACCTGCTCGCGGCGCGGATCCTCTGAGGGCGGGCCGGGCTACGGCCCGGCGGCGGCGGGCGGCGACATCCCCGCGAGCGCCCGCGCGAGCTGCGGGATGCGCCGGTCCTCCGGCCAGGAGGCGC
>DAOMFN010000027.1:0-10684 GCA_035429785.1 Anaeromyxobacteraceae bacterium | reverse complement strand
CGGCAGCGACCGGCGGTGCGTTGACGGCGATGATGCGGATCGTCTTGGTGACCGACCCTTCGCTGACCCCGTACTCTTCGACCGTCAGTTCGACGTCGTAGATGCCCGCGGCGGCGTAGGTGGCCTCCTTCTCCAGTCGCTGCCGGATCTCGGGAGGCGTCCCCTGGGTGGAGAAGACGACCTCCACCTCCCGCTTGGAGCCCATCTCCCGGGCGCGGACGGTCAGCAGGCACTCCTCGCCGAGCTCGAAGGACACGGCGATCCGCACCGAGCCCTTGGGGCCGCGGGGGAGCCCGCCGAGCTGGACCGTGCCCAGGTACTGGCACTCGGCGACGGTGGCGCCCTCGCCCTCGAAGATCCAGAGGTCGAAGGTGTCCTGGCCGTCCTTCGTGGTGGCGAGCTGGTACTCCTTGCGGACGGGGAGCTGCGTGTTCCGCTCGACGATGCGCTTCACGCGCCCGCCGCCGCCGGGCAGCCCGACTCCGATGGACATGGGGACGACGTCGATCAGCACGATTCCCTCCGGGCTCTCGAGCGACCCGGCGAGGAGCGCGGCCCCGATGGCCACGGCCTCGTCCGGGTGGACGTTCTTGCACGGCGCCCTGCCGAAGAACGCACGGATCTCCCGCTGCACGAGCGGCATCCGGGATTGTCCCCCGACGAGCACGACCTCGTCCACGTCGCCGGGTCCGAGCCCCTTGTCGTGCAGGACGCGGGCACACGTGCGCAGCGTCCGCTCCACGAGCGGGGCGACGAGCCGCTCCAGCTCCGCCCGCGTGAGCGTGACGTCCAGGGCGGCCGGTCGGCCATCCACCTCGGCGAGGTAGGGCAGGTGGATCGGGTAGGACTCCTGCTCCGAGAGGGCGCACTTGGCACGCTCGGCGGCGTCGACGAGGCGCGAGAGGGCGACGGCGTCGGCCGGGAAGTGGCCGTGGGCCCGCTCGAACGCGGACGCGAGGTGGGCGGCGATGAGCGCGTCGAAGTCGGCACCGCCGAGGAAGGTGTCGCCGCCCGTGGAGACCACCTGGTAGACCCGGTCCGAGATCTCGAGGACGGAGGCGTCGAAGGTGCCGCCGCCGAGGTCGTACACCATCACCCGCTGGCGCACCGGGCGCCCCCACGCGTAGGCCAGCGCCGCCGCGGTGGGCTCGTTCAGGATGCGCTCCACGTGGAGGCCGGCGAGCGCCCCGGCGCGGCGCACCGCCTCGCGCTGCCGCTCGCTGTAGTAGGCGGGCACGGTGACGACGGCGCGCCCCACCTCCTCGCCCAGCCAGTTCTCGGCGACGCCCTTCACCTCGCGGAGCACGAGCGCCTGCACCTGCTCGAGCGAGAGGGTGAGCGGGCCGAGCTGGACTCCGCAGAGCCCCTCGTCGACGGGAACCACCGGGTAGGGGAAGCGGGAGAGCATCGACTGCACGACGCCGGAGTCGAAGGCCCGCCCGACGAGCCGCTTGGCCCCGTGCACGGTCCGGGTCGGGTTGAAGAGCAGTTGCCCCTTGGCGGCCTGCCCGACCACCACGCGGTTGCGCTGGTTGAGCGCCACCATCGAGGGCACGGTGGCCCATCCCTCGCGGGAGGGAATGACCTGGGGGCGTCCGTCGCGGACCACGGCGGCGCAGGAGTTGGACGTGCCGAGGTCGATCCCGATCACGGTGCGAGAGCGACGCGCCGATTCGGGAGGCCTCCCCGGCAGGTCGATCGCGATGGCGGTCTGCCCCGGAGTCGCCACGGGGATCCGCGCCGGGTCTCGCTCGTCGGGGGCCACGGGACGATATTCGGGTTCCCGGGGCGGGGTGGCAACTCCGATTTGCCCCGAAGGGGTCAACGGGGGAGCGGAGCCCGGGGTCCGGACGCGACGGAAACACCAGGAATTT
The DNA here is from genome assembly GCA_035429785.1 of Anaeromyxobacteraceae bacterium. GTDB lineage: Bacteria > Myxococcota > Myxococcia > Myxococcales > Anaeromyxobacteraceae > CAIOAK01. Next base: position 8,810 of record DAOMFN010000027.1, on the reverse strand, counting down.
CAAATGCCTTGACCTCGGGGCGGGGCTTCCACTATATCGCGGCATGCTCAACCGCGACGACCTCCGCGAAGCGCTCACCTTCGACGACGTCCTGCTCGTGCCCGCCGAGTCGAGCGTGCTCCCCAAGCAGGTGGAGACGGCGAGCCGGCTCACCCGGAACATCGTCCTGCACGTGCCCATCGTCTCGGCGGCGATGGACACCGTGACCGAGTCGCGCATGGCCATCGCGATGGCGGCCGAGGGCGGGATGGGGTTCATCCACAAGAACATGTCGGTCGAGCGGCAGGCCGCCGAGGTCACCCGCGTGAAGAAGTACGAGTCGGCGGTGGTGAGCGAGCCCATCACCGTCGAGCCGGAGGTGAAGCTCTCCGCCGCGGTGGCGCTCATGCGCGAGAACGGCATCAGCGGCATCCCGGTCACGCGCCGCGGCCGCCTCGTCGGCATCCTCACGAACCGCGACCTCCGGTTCGAGCGCAACCTGGAGCAGACCGTCGAGCAGGTCATGACGAAGGACCTCGTCACGGCGCGCGAGGGAGTCACCATCGAGGAGGCGAAGGAGCTCCTCCACCGCCACCGCATCGAGAAGCTGCCGGTGGTGAACGAGTCCTTCGAGCTGCGCGGCCTCATCACCATCAAGGACATCGAGAAGATCCAGAAGCACCCCAACGCCGCGAAGGACCGGCTGGGGAGGCTGCTCTGCGGCGCCGCGGTGGGCGTGGGGGCCGACCGCGAGGCGCGCGTCGCCGCGCTGCTCAAGGCCGGCGCCGACGTGATCGTGGTCGACACCGCCCACGGCCACTCCCAGGGGGTCGTCGACGCGGTCCGGGACACCAAGCGCAACTTCAAGGGCATCGAGCTCGTGGCCGGCAACGTGGCCACCGCGGAGGCCACCGACGCCCTGTGCCGGGCCGGCGTCGACGCGGTGAAGGTCGGCGTGGGGCCCGGGTCGATCTGCACGACCCGGGTCGTGGCCGGCGTGGGGGTCCCGCAGATCACCGCGGTGGACGACTGCTCGCGGGCCGCGGCCGCGCACGGGGTGCCCATCATCTCGGACGGCGGCGTGAAGTACTCGGGCGACGTCGTGAAGGCGCTCGCCGCCGGCGCCGGGACGGTGATGATCGGGTCGCTGCTCGCCGGCACCGAGGAGGCGCCGGGCGAGGTCATCCTCTACCAGGGGCGCAGCTACAAGTCCTACCGGGGGATGGGCTCGATCAGCGCGATGAAGGACGGATCGCGCGACCGCTACTTCCAGGGCGACGTGGCCGACGCCGAGAAGCTCGTCCCGGAGGGCATCGAGGGGCGCGTGCCCTACAAGGGCACGGTGGCCATGAACGTCTTCCAGCTCGTGGGGGGCCTGAAGAGCGGCATGGGCTACCTCGGGGCGAAGGACATCGGCGAGCTCCAGCGGAAGTCGCGCTTCGTGCGCATCTCCTCGGCGGGCCTGAAGGAGAGCCACGTCCACGACGTGATCATCGTGCAGGAGGCCCCGAACTACCGGGTGGGCTAGGGCGACGATGGACATCCACAGCGAGAAGATCCTCATCCTCGACTTCGGGTCGCAGTACACGCAGCTCATCGCGCGGCGGTTGCGCGAGCTGGGCGTCTACTGCGAGATCCACCCCTGCACGATGACCGGCGAGGCGATGCGGGACTGGCGCCCGCGCGGGGTCATCCTCTCCGGCGGCCCGGCCAGCGTCCTCGCCGAGGGCAGCCCGCGGGTCGACCGCGCGGTCTGGGACCTCGGGGTGCCGGTGCTCGGCATCTGCTACGGGCTCCAGCTCATCGCCCACGCGCTGGGCGGGCGCGTCGACAAGGCCGCTCACCGCGAGTACGGCCCGGCGACCATCGAGGCCCGGCCCGGGGCGGCGCTGTTCGCCGGGATCCCGGCGCGGCTCGACGTGTGGATGAGCCACGGCGACCGCGTCGAGGCGCTCCCCCCCGGCTTCGAGCCGGTGGCCTCCACCCAGAGCGCCCCGTTCGCGGCGGTCCAGGACCCCTCCCGTCGCATCTTCGGCGTCCAGTTCCACCCGGAGGTGGTCCACACGCCCCGGGGCGCCGAGATCCTCCGCAACTTCGCGCAGGGCGTGTGCGGGCTCTCCGGCACCTGGTCGATGCGGGCCTACGTGGACGTGGCGGTGGAGCTGATCCGCGCCCAGGTGGGCGACGGCCACGCCATCTGCGCGCTCTCCGGCGGCGTCGACTCCGCCGTGGCGGCCCTGCTCGTGCACCGCGCCATCGGCGACCGGCTGCGCTGCATCTTCGTGGACAACGGCGTGCTCCGCTCCGGGGAGCGGGAGCAGGTGGAGCGGGTCTTCGGGCAGATGTTCCACCTCCCGCTCGTCACGGTCGACGCCCGCAAGCGGTTCCTCTCGAAGCTCGCCGGCGTCACCGACCCCGAGCAGAAGCGGAAGATCATCGGCCGGGAGTTCATCGCGGTCTTCGAGGAGGAGGTCGAGCGGCTGGCCCGGGAGGGCGAGCGCGCCCGGTTCCTCGTGCAGGGAACGCTCTACCCGGACGTGATCGAGAGCGTCTCCTTCAAGGGGCCGTCCGCCACCATCAAGAGCCACCACAACGTGGGCGGCCTGCCCGAGGTGATGAAGCTCGGGCTGGTGGAGCCCCTCCGCGAGCTCTTCAAGGACGAGGTGCGCCGGCTGGGCCTCGAGCTCGGGCTGCCCCAGGCGTCGGTGCAGCGCCAGCCCTTCCCCGGGCCGGGGCTCGCCATCCGCGTGCTCGGCGAGGTCACCGAGGAGCGGCTCGACGTGCTCCGCCGCGCCGACGCCATCGTCCAGGACGAGGTCCGGGCCGCCGGCCTCCAGGAGAAGCTCTGGCAGTCCTTCGCGGTCCTGCTCCCGGTGCGCAGCGTGGGGGTCATGGGGGACGAGCGCACCTACGAGTCGACCTGCGCCATCCGCGCGGTCGAGTCGACCGACGGAATGACCGGCGACTGGGCGCGGCTTCCCTACGACCTGCTCGCGCGCCTCTCCTCGCGCATCATCAACGAGGTGCGCGGCATCAACCGCGTGGTCTACGACGTCTCGTCGAAGCCGCCGGCCACCATCGAGTGGGAATGAAGGGGCTCGGCCGGCTCGCCTTCCTCCTCCGCTCCCGGGCCCCGCTCTGGGTGATCGCCGCGTACTACCGGCTCCACCTCGCCTACCAGGTGGGGAAGCGGCTCGGGGGCAGGCCCCGGACCTACGCCGAGCGGGCCGCGGCGTTCGCGCGCGCGAAGGCGGGGCTGGAGCTCGACCACGACTGGTTCACCGGGAACCTGCCCCGCTGGCTGTGGATCTTCGAGAAGTTCGGGTTCCGCGGCCGCAGCGAGGTTCGCTGCCTCGAGATCGGGAGCTGGCAGGGGCTCTCGGCCTGGTTCGTCCTCCACGAGCTGCCCGGCGCCCGGATCACCTGCGTGGACACCTGGGGAGGCGCCGACGAGCACCACGCCGACCTCCAGGGCTCCCGGGAGCGCATCTCAAACGCCGAGCGGGTCTTCGACCGCAACCTGCGCCCCTTCGCGGACCGGGTAGAGAAGTACCGCGGCACCTCGCTCTCCTGGTTCGCCTCGCGGACGGGCCCGGAGACCTTCGACCTCGTCTACGTCGACGGATCGCATCACTGCGACGACGTGATGGTCGACGCCGTGAAGTGCTTCGAGATGCTCGCCGTCGGCGGGGTCATGATCTTCGACGACTACTTCTGGCGGTACTACGAGGACGCGCGGGACAACGCGGCCGGTGCGATCAACGCCTTCCTCCGGCTGCACCGCCACAGGCTGCGGATCGTCAGCTTCGGGCACCAGCTCGCGGTCCAGAAGACGGGCGAGGCCTCGCGCGCGATCGGCGGGGCGTCCGCCCCGGCGTGACCAGCGCCTCCCGCCGGAAGCACCGGAGCAGGTGGTCGTTCACGAGCCCGGTCGCCTGCATGTAGGCGTAGGCGATGGTGGGGCCGACGAACCGGAAGCCACGCCGCCGGAGCTCCCGCGAGAGCGCCTCGGCGGCGGGCGTGGCGGCCGGGACCTCGGCGAGGCTTCGCCAGCGTCCCTGGACGGGGCGGCCGTCGACGAACCGCCAGACCCAGGCGTCGAAGGAGCCCGCCTCCTCCTGGAGGGCGAGGAAGGCCCGTGCGTTCCCGATGGCCGACTCGACCTTGAGCCGGTTGCGGACGATGCCGGGGTCCGCCAGGAGGCGCGCGACGTCCGCCCGGCCGAGGCGGGCCACCGCCTCCGGGTCGAACCGGGCGAAGGCGCGCCGGTAGGCCTCCCGCTTGCGGAGGACCGTGATCCAGGAGAGACCCGCCTGGGCTCCCTCGAGAAGCAGGAACTCGAAGTGGGTGCGGTCGTCGTGGACCGGGACCCCCCACTCCTCGTCGTGGTACCGGACGTACAGCGGGTCGGTGCCGCACCATCCGCACCTGCGGGGCTCGCGCATGGCGTCCCAGCCTAACGGCCCGGGAGGGGCGTCGCAGGCCCGGACGGGTCCGCCGCCCGCATTGACGCACCGCGCCCCGGCCGATCGGCTTGCCGCGGAGGGGCGTGCGGAGCAATAACGAGCCAATGCTCGTTTTCCGATCGGTGGCCCGCACCGCGCCCCTCGCGCTCCTCCTCGTCCCCGCCGTCGTCCTGGCGCAGGCTCCGTCCGCAGCGCCGGCCCCGCCTCCGGCGGCCGCCGCGGCGCCAGCGGCGAACCCCGCTGCGCCCCCGGCCGCAGCACCCGCGCCGGGCTCGCTCGCCGCCATCCTCGCCGAGGTCGACGCCGCCTGGGCGGTCCGCGACCAGCCCGGGAAGATGGACGCGGTGCTGGCCCTCCTGAAGACCGCCGAGAAGCAGGGGCCCACGGACTACGAGTTCCTGTGGCGGATGGCCCGCTACTACTACTGGCTCGCCGACGACCCCTCCATCACGAACGAGGAGAAGGCCCGGCTCGGCAAGCTCACCTGGGAGTGGTCGGACAAGGCCAACCAGGCCAACCCGGCCCGCGTGGAGGGCTGGTTCTACGGCTCGGCCGGGGTGGGCATGTACTCGCTCGGGATCTCCATCGTGAAGGCGCTCCTCGACGGCATGGAGTCGAAGTACCTCGATCGGCTCCGGAAGGCGCAGGCGGCCGACGCGTCGTACTACGGCTACGGCGGCGACGTGTCCTGGGGGCGCTACTACTACGAGGTTCCCTGGCCCAAGTACGACGGGGAGAAGAGCGAGATCTTCTACCGCAAGGCGCTTCGCGGGGCGCCGCACAACCTGCGGGCCAAGGTCTACCTGGCCGAGCTGTACCTGAAGGAGGACCACCCGGTCGAGGCGAAGAAGCTCCTCGACGCCGTGCTGGCCGCCGTCCCGGGCGCGTACGATCCCCCGGAGGAGCGGCGGGCCCAGGGGCTGGCGCGCGCGGTCGCCGAGAAGACGAAGTAGAGTTCACCGAGGGAGAAATCATGACGACGACGTCCAGGAACCTGGTGCAGGTGTTCGAGGAGCAGGTGCAGCGCCGCGGCGACGCGCCGGCGCTCACCTACAAGCGGGACGGGAGCTGGAAGACCACCTCCTGGAAGGAGCTCGGGCGCCGGGTCCGCGACGTCGCCGACGGACTGGTCTCGATGGGCGTGCAGCCCGGCGACCGGGTCTCCATCGTGGCCGACACCTGCCCCGAGTGGATCGTCGCCGACGTGGCCATCATGTCGGCCGGCGCCATCACCGTGCCCATCTACCAGTCCAACCCGGCCCACGAGGTGCAGTACATCCTCCAGGACGCCGGCGCGCGGTGGGTGTTCGTGGACCACGACCACCAGGCCGCCAAGATCCGGGAGGAGGCGGCGCGCCTCCCCGAGGTGAAGGGCGTCATCCGCTTCTTCGGCGATCCCCAGGCCGAGCACGAGCACACCCTCGCGGCGGTGGAGAACCGTGGCGTCGCCTTCCGCGAGCAGAACCCCGGCTCCCACGCCGCGCGGGTGGCGGCCGTGAAGCCCGACCAGCCGGCCTCCTTCCTCTACACCTCCGGCACCACGGGCAACCCGAAGGGCGTCGTCCTCACCCACGGCGCCTGGACCTACGAGGCGGAGGCCGTGGCCGAGCTCAAGATCGTCCGCGAGGACGACACCGTGCTGCTCTTCCTCCCCATGGCCCACTCGTTCGCCAAGGTGATCGAGGCGGTCTGGTTCGGCGAGGGCGCGGTGGCCGCCTTCGTGGAGTCGCTCGACAAGATCGTGGACAACGCCGGCGAGGTGAAGCCCACGGTGATGCCCTCGGTGCCGCGCATCTTCGAGAAGGCCTACGACGCGGTGCTCGCCAAGGGGCTCTCGGCGCCGGGGGTGAAGGGCTGGCTCTTCGGGCTCGCCATGAACGGGTTCGACGCCTGGGTGGAGGGCAAGCAGAAGGGGATGGAGGTGAAGACCTTCGGCTTCCGCATCGGCGAGAAGCTGGTCTTCCCCAAGCTCGCCGCGGCGCTGGCCGAGCGCTTCGGCGGCCGGATGCGCCTCTTCGTCTCCGGCGGCGCCCCGCTCTCGCCGAAGATCAACTGGTTCTTCACGCTGCTCGGCTTCACCATCCTGGAGGGCTACGGGCTCACCGAGACGTCCGCCGGCACCTGCGTGAACCGCATCGGCAAGAACAAGATCGGCACGGTCGGCCCGCCGGTGCCGGGGACCGAGATCCGCATCGCCGAGGACGGGGAGATCCTGATCAAGGGGCCGGGCGTGATGAAGGAGTACTTCCGGCGCCCCGAGGCCACGGCCGAGGTCCTGAAGGACGGGTGGTTCGCCACCGGCGACATCGGCGAGCTCGACGCCGACGGCTACCTCCGCATCACCGACCGGAAGAAGGACCTCATCAAGACCTCCGGCGGCAAGTACATCGCCCCGCAGAACCTCGAGAACGAGCTCAAGGCCGACCCGATCATCTCCCAGGTCATGGTGCACGGCGACCAGCGCAAGTTCGTGGTGGCGCTCGTCACGCTGAGCCCCGAGAACGCCCGCAAGTGGGCCTCCGAGAACGGGGTGGGAGAGGACGAGGCGCTGCACGCGAACCCCAAGGTGAAGGCGCGGGTCCAGCAGGCCATCGACGCGCTCAACGCGAAGCAGGCGAGCTACGCGACCATCAAGAAGTTCGCCATCCTCGAGCACGACTTCGCGCAGGAGCGGGGCGACCTCACGCCCACGCTGAAGGTGAAGCGCAAGGTCGTGACCGAGCGGCACAAGAAGCTGCTCGACTCCTTCTACGTCGAGTAGGGCCGGCGCCGCCGGGGGATGCCTCGCCCCGGCGGTCCCCCGGGGGCTTGACACCCCCGAGTGGGCCCGGCTATTCGAGGACCGATTCCCGAATCGATCGAGGAGGGCGACCGCCCATGGCTGCCGAGAGCGTGAAGGACGTGTTCGAGAGGCACATGCCCGAGAAGCTGAAGGGCAAGCCGGACGTGGTCGCGAAGATCAACGCGATCTACCAGTTCAACATCTCCGGCCCGAACGGCGGCCAGTGGTCGGTGGACTGCACCCAGCCGGGCGGGGCGATCTCCGCCGGGACGGTTGCGGGCGCGAAGTGCACGGTGGGCGCCACCGACGCCGACTTCCTCGCCATCGTGAACGGGAAGCTGAACCCGCAGATGGCCTTCATGTCCGGGAAGCTCAAGATCCAGGGGGACATGGGGCTCGCGATGAAGCTGCAGCAGATCCTCTGACGGGCGCAGCGCGTGAGCGCCCTCCCGCTCCGGGGGATCCGCGTCCTCGACCTCTCCCGGCTCCTGCCCGGGCCGTACGCCACCCTCGTCCTCGCCGACCTGGGCGCGGACGTGATCAAGGTCGAGGACCCGTCCGGCGGCGACTACCTGCGCTGGATGCCCCCGATGGCCGGCGAGCAGTCGGGCTGGTTCCACGCGCTCAACCGCAACAAGCGGTCGCTCGCCCTCGACCTCAAGAAGCCGGAGGGGCGCGACGCCTTCCTGCGCCTCGTCCACGGCGCCGACGTGGTCGTGGAGTCGTTCCGCCCCGGCGTCCTCGACCGGCTGGGGCTCTCCTTCGAGGCGCTGTCCCGGGAGAACCCCCGGGTGGTGCTCTGCTCCATCTCCGGCTACGGGCAGGACGGTCCATACCGCGACCGCGCCGGACACGACCTCGACTACGTGGCCCTGGCCGGCGTGCTGGCGGTGAACGGGCCGACCGAGCGCCCCGTTCCACTGGGCGTGCAGGTCGCCGACGTGGCCGGGGGCTCCTGGCCGGCGGTCGCCGGCATCCTGGCGGCCATCGTGGGGCGGGCCGCGATCGGCCGGGGCGCCTGGATCGACGTCTCCATGACCGACGGCGCCCTCGCCATGCTCGCGCTCCAGAAGGCCGCCGCCGACGCCGAGGGGAGGGCGCTCCGGCGAGGCCGGGAGCAGCTGAACGGCGGGTCCGCCTGCTACGGGGTGTACCGGGCCCGCGACGGTGGGTTCGTGGCGCTCGGCGCGCTCGAGCCCAAGTTCTTCCAGGCCTTCTGCGCGGCGGTGGGACGGCCCGAGCTCGGGCCGATGCAGTTCGACCGGGACGGGGCCGGACCGCGGGAGGAGCTGGACGCGGTCTTCGCCTCCCGCACCCGGGCCGAGTGGGCCGCGTTCGCCGCCGCCCACGACGTCTGCGTCATGCCGGTCCTGGAGGGGGACGAGCCGGAGCGGGACCCGCAGCTCGTGCACCGCCAGAGCTTCGTCCGGGTCCCCACGCCCTGGGAGGGCCGCGACATGCCCGGGATCGCGTCCCCGGTCCGCCTGCGGGGCGTCGAGGCGCCCCTCGCGCCCGCGCCGCGCCTGGGTGCGGACTCGGAGTCCGTGCTGCGCGAGGCCGGGCTCGACGGCGGCGCCATCGAT
>DAOMFN010000026.1:0-11121 GCA_035429785.1 Anaeromyxobacteraceae bacterium | reverse complement strand
GACACCCCGCCCGTCGTGCGCGAGCGCCCCAAAATGAGAGAGGCGGGGCCGCCGCCCCGCCTCCCGGACCGCTGCGCTGCGCGCGCCCTACTCGGCGCCGACGCCGAGGTACGTGCGGACCTTCTCGTCCTCGAACTTCTGCTGCGCCTCCGGCTCCGGCGCCAGCAGCGAGACCACGATGCCCACCGCGAAGGCCAGCGACATCGACCAGATGGCGGGGTTCTTCATGGGGAAGATGGCCTTCGGGAACTTGAAGATGCCCACCCAGACGGTGGGGGAGAGCACGATCATCGTCACCGAGCTGAAGGCCCCGACCAGGATCGACCAGATGGCGCCCTGGGTGCTGAAGGGCTTCCAGACGATGGAGAGGAGCAGCGCCGGGAAGTTCGCGCTGGCGGCGATGGCGAAGGCCAGGCCCACCATGAAGGCCACGTTCTGCCCCTTGAAGGCGATGCCGAGCGCGATGGCGCAGACGCCGAAGACGATGGTGGCGATCCGGGCGACCTTGAGCTGGTCCTCCTCGCTGGCGCGCCCGCGCTTGATGACCGACACGTAGATGTCGTGCGAGAAGGCCGAGGCGCCGGCGAGCGTCAGGCCGGCCACGACCGCGAGGATGGTGGCGAAGGCCACGGCGGAGATGAAGCCGAGGAAGGCCTGCCCGCCGAGGAGCTCGCCGAGCAGCGGGGCCGCCATGTTGCCGCCGGGGGCCACCTTGTTCACGACGTCCCGGCCGACGAGCACCGCGGCGCCGAAGCCCACGATGGGGATGATCACGTAGAAGTAGCCGATGAGGCCGGTGGCGTAGAGCACCGACTTCCGGGCCGCCTTGGCGTCCGGCACCGTGTAGAACCGCATCAGGATGTGGGGCAGGCCGAGGAGCCCGAACATGAGCGCCAGGCCCAGCGAGACCGCCTCGAGCGGGCTGGAGACGAAGCCGCCGGGCTGGAGCGCCGCCTGGCCGTACTTCGCCGACACCGCCGAGTAGAGGTTGGCCGGGCTCCACCCGAACTTCGCGAGCACGAGGACGGTGAGGATCGACACGCCGATGAGGAGGAGCACCGCCTTGATGATCTGCACCCAGGTCGTGGCGAGCATGCCTCCGAAGAGCACGTAGGCGAGCATCACGCTGCCCACGATGATCTCGGCCCACTCGTAGGGGATGCCGAACATGAGGTTGATGAGCTGCCCGGAGCCCACCATCTGGGCGATGGTGTAGAAGAGCACGGTCAGGATGCCGCCGATGGCCGCGGCGATGCGCACCGGCCGCTGCTGGAGCCGGAAGGCCACGACGTCGGCGAAGGTGAACTTGCCCAGGTTCCGGAGCGGCTCGGCCACGAGGAACATGAGCGCCGGCCAGCCGACCAGCCAGCCCGTGGCGTAGATCATGCCGTCGTAGCCCTGCAGGGCCACCATGCCGGAGATGCCCAGGAACGAGGCGGCCGACATGTAGTCGCCGGCGAGCGCGAAGCCGTTCTGGAGCGCCGAGACCGAGCGGCCGGCGGCGTAGAACTCGGAGGAGGTCTTGGTCCGGCGCGCCGCCCAGTAGGTGATGACGAGCGTGAGCGCGACGATGAGGAAGAAGAAACCGATGGAGGCGCCGGTGGGGTTTCCGAGTGAGGTTTGCATGGCGGGGTCCTAGTGGCGGATCTCGTTCCGGAGGCGCTCGACCTCGGGATCGTAGGAGCGGTTGGCCCAGGCCACGTAGATGGCGGTGAGCAACCAGGCGAAGACGATGACGGCCACGCCGAGCGGGATGGCGAGGGTGGTGGCCTCGCCGACCTTCTGGGCGACGAACTCCTTGTTGCCGGCCACGAGCAGGATGAACCCGTAGTAGCCCACGAAGAGCAGCGCGAGCATCACCATGCTCACCGACCAGCGGCGCTTCACGAGCGCCTTGAACTCGGCCGAGGCGACGACGTCTGCGGCGCTCCGGCCCCCGCGTGCGGCGCGGGCGGGTGCGGCTGCGCGGTTGACTGCGGGTGCGGCGGCGGGGGCGGCGTGGTCCATGTCTCCTCCGGGGCGTGAGCGGCCCCTATAGCAAGCCTGCACGGAGAGCGAAAGCGCTGGATTTGCGCGCCACGACGGCGGTTCCCAGGTCCCCGCCGGGGGCGACCCGCGTGGGTGAAACGCGCACGGATGGTGCGCAACCGGTGCGCGCGCGTTTGCGCTGGATCAGGGCCGATCCGTGGTAGCGTGGCCGCCCTCCCGGCCATGAAGATCGCACTGCTCGCAGACGTCCACGCCAACCTCGAGGCCCTGACCGCGTGCCTCGACCACGCCCGCCGCGCCGGGGCCGAGGACCACGCCTTCCTGGGGGACCTCGTGGGATACGGCGCCGACCCCCGCGCGGTGCTCGACGTGGTGGGCGAGCTCGCCTCGCGGGGCGCGCTCGCCGTGCGGGGCAACCACGACGACGCGGCGCTCTCGCCGGCCGGCGACGAGGGGATGAACCAGGCCGCCAAGCGGGCTGCCGCCTGGACGCGCGAGGTGATCGGGCCGGATCACCGGGCCTTCCTCGAGGGGCTGCCGTTCCAGGTCCGGCGCGAGGCCGTCCACCTCGTGCACGGGAGCGCCGCCGCGCCCGAGAAGCACCTCTACGTCACCGACGCCCGGGCCGCCTCCGCCTCGCTCTCCCGCGCCGACGGGGCCACCTGGCTCTTCTGCGGCCACGTCCACGAGCCCGCCCTCTACTACACGGTGGGCGGAGCGCGTCCGCTGCCCTTCAAGCCCGTCCCGGGGGTGGCCATCCCCGTCCCCTCGCGCCGGCAGTGGCTCGCCATCGTCGGCTCGGCTGGCCAGCCGCGGGATGGGAACACGGCCGCCTGCTATGCGATGCTCGACCTGGAGCGGGCCACGCTGACCTTCCACCGCGTCCCCTACGACTGGGAGTCGGCGGCGCGGAAGATCCTCGCGGCGGGGCTTCCGGAGCGGCTGGCGGTCCGCCTCCAGAAGGGAGAGTAGTCGATGGGCAGGCTCCCGGAGGTCGGCGAGGGGCTCGACGGCTACCGGATCACCGGAAAGCTCCACTCCGGCGGCATGGGCGTGCTCCTCACCGTCGAGCCGGCGGAGGAGCTGGGCTTCCCGCTCGTCATGAAGATCCCGCGCCTGGGCTACGGGGAGCCGGCCGAGGCCGTGGTGAGCTACGAGGTCGAGCAGCTCGTCCTCTCCGTCCTGAAGGGGCCCCACGTCCCGCGGTTCGTCGCGGCCGGCGACCTGGCCGCCACGCCCTACATCGTGATGGAGCTCGTGGAGGGCGAGTGCCTGAAGGAGCGCGTCGAGCGGATCCCGCTGCCCCCCGAGGAGGTGGCGGATGTGGGTGCGGCGGTGGCCACGGCGCTCCGCGCCATCCACCAGCAGGAGGTGGTGCACCTCGACGTGAAGCCGTCGAACATCATCCTCCGGCCCACCGGCGAGGCGGTGTTCGTCGACTTCGGGCTGGCCCACCACGCCCATTACCCGGACCTCCTCGCCGAGGAGAGCCGGGCCCCGATGGGCTCGGCGCCCTACATCTCCCCCGAGCAGGTCCTGGGCGTGCGCAGCGATCCCCGCAGCGACCTCTTCGCGCTGGGGGCCATGCTCTACGAGCTCGCCACGGGCAAGCTGCCCTTCGGCTCGCCCACCGGCCCCTCCGGGCTCCGCAAGCGGCTCTACACCGAGCCGGTCCCGCCCCGGGCCATCCGCAAGGAGATCCCGGAGTGGCTGCAGGAGATCATCCTCCACCTGCTCGAGCCGGACGCGAACCAGCGCTACGCGACGGCGGCGCAGGTGGCCTTCGACCTCACCCACGCCGACCAGGTCGTGGTGACCGAGCGAGGGCAGCGCCTGGAGCGGGCCGGCCTGGGCACGCGCTTCCGGCGCTGGTTCAAGGCGAAGGGCATGGAGCCGGCGGCGGTGGTCCGCCCGTCCGCCCAGCTCGCCAACGCCCGCATCGTGCTCGCCGCGGTGGCCACCGCCCACACGAACGAGGCGCTCTTCCAGGCGCAGCGGGACGCGGTGCGGCGGCTGCTCGCGGCCGATCCCGGCAGCCGGCTCGCCTGCGTGACCGTGGTGAAGCCGGCGTCCGTGGCCGGGGCCGAGACCGAGGACGACGTGGCCACCACCCAGGCCATCAAGAACCTGGTCCACCTCCGCCACTGGGCGGAGCCGCTCCAGCTCGACCCGGCGACGGTCTCCTTCCACGCGCTGGAGGGGAGCGACCCGGCGGCGACCGTCCTCGCCTACGCACGCGCCAACGCCGTGGACCAGATCGTCATCGGGGCGCCACCGCCCGACCTCCCCTTGCGGGCGCTCATGGGCACGTTCGCGACGAAGATCGCGGCCGAGGCGCCCTGCACGGTGACGCTCGTCCGGCCGCCTGCGCCGGGGCGCGACCACGGCACGGTGGGATAGGGGTCCGCGCCGGGGGCCCCTGGAAAGGCAAACGCCGCCGGGGGGGCCGAGGCCCCCGGGGCGGCGTCCACGCAATTCTTCGTCCTGGCGCCGGCTACTTCTTCCGGTTCATGAACTTGATCATGATCCAGATCACCACGCCCATTGCGGCCACGCCGCCGATGAGGAGGCCGACGGTTCCCATGCCGGCGTTCATCTCGGTCACGCCGGTGTCGGCGGACTCCGAGGCCCGGGCAATGGCGGCGACGGTGAGGGCGGTGGTGGCGGCGGCTGCCTTCGAGAACGTCTTCATCTGATTGGTCTCCGGTGAGGGCGCGGTGCGGTGATGGGGGAACGAAACCCCCCTCGCCTTGCGGCGAGGGGGGCGGGGAACTTCCGAGACGGACGGCCCGCTAGACTTCGTGGGAGATCGACGCGTTCGGGTCGGTGTCCTTGAGGAGGAGCGAACCGACCACGAGCGACATGACCGCGATGGCGATCGGGTACCACAGGCCGGCGTAGATGTCACCGGTCGCGGTCACGATGGCGAAGGCGATCGACGGGAGGAAGCCGCCGAACCAGCCGTTGCCGATGTGGTACGGCAGCGACATCGAGGTGTAGCGGATGCGCGCCGGGAACATCTCCACCAGGTAGGCGCCGATGGGCGCGTACACCATCGTCACGTAGATGACGAGGATGACGAGGAGGAAGATGAGCATCGGCGTGTTGACGCGGTTCAGGTCGGCCTTGGCCGGGTAGGCCTTGGTCGCCGCGGTCATCTTGGCGCCGAAGGCCGCCGACTGGGCCTTGAAGTCGGCCGCCGAGAGCGTCGTGCCCTCGAAGGACTCGATCTTCTCGGTGCCGACCATCACGAAGGCGAGCGAGCCGGCGGGCAGCGCCTCGTTCGTGTACGGGATGGCCTTCCTGGAGAGGAAGCTCTTCGCCACGTCGCAGGACCGGCGGAAGGTGGCCTTGCCGACGGGGTCGAACTGGAAGGTGCAGTTGGCCGGATCGGCGAAGACCTTGATCGGCGTGGCGGCAACGGCCTCCTGGAGGGCCGGGTTGGCGGCCTTCGTGATGCCCCGGAAGATGGGGAAGTAGGTCACGGCGGCGAGCAGCAGGCCAGCCATGATGATCCACTTGCGCCCGAGCTTGTCGGAGAGGGCGCCGAACACGATGAAGAACGGCGTGCCGATGATGAGCGCGGCGGCGATCACCAGGTTGCCGAACTGCGGGTCGACCTTGAGGATGTTGATGACGAAGAACAGCTCGTAGAACATGCCCGTGTACCAGACCACGCCCTGGCCGGCGACGGCGCCGAAGAGGGCGAGGAGCACGATCTTGAGGTTGCGCCACCGGAGGAACGACTCGGTGAGCGGCGCCTTCGAGCCCTTGCCCTCCTCCTTCATCCGCTTGAACACCGGCGACTCGTTCAGCTGGAGCCGGATCCAGACCGAGATGCCGAGCAGCGCGATGGAGAGGATGAACGGGATGCGCCAGCCCCACTCCTCGAACTTGGCCGTGCCGAGCGCGATGCGGCAGAGCAGGATCACGATGAGCGAGAGGAAGAGGCCGAGGGTGGCGGTGGTCTGGATGAACGAGGTGAAGTAGCCGCGGCGGCCGTCGGGGGAGTGCTCGGCCACGTAGGTGGCCGCGCCGCCGTACTCGCCGCCCAGCGCCAGGCCCTGGAACAGGCGGAGGGTGATGAGGATGATCGGGGCGGTGATCCCGAGGGTGGCGTAGCCGGGGAGGAGGCCCACGATGAAGGTGGCGCCGCCCATGAGGAGGATGGTGACGAGGAAGGTGTACTTGCGGCCGATGAGGTCGCCCAGGCGCCCGAACACGATCGCGCCGAACGGACGGACGAAGAAGCCGGCGGCGAAGGCGAGCAGGGCGAAGATGAACGACGTGGCCTCGTTCACCGCCACGAAGAAGTGCTTGGCGATGATCGCGGCGAGCGATCCGTAGAGGTAGAAGTCGTACCACTCGAAGACCGTGCCCAGCGACGACGCGAAGACGACCATTCTCTCTTCTTTGGTCATCCCTGCGCCGGAGCTGCTGACGTTGGGGGTCTGGGGGGAAACGGCCATTAGGTGATCCTCCGCGGGGGGTGTGGGTGTTGCGTACGGGTTGCGCGTCGTCTGGCTGGAAACCTGGGGGTCCCTGAACCGAGGGAAGCGGCAGGTTAGTACGAATCCGCGCAATTTTGAAAGCCCGACGCACCACTTGCGCGAAAAAGCTACGCCGCAGTGCGCAAATTTGACGCCGGTCAATGATGAGCCTGACGGGGGCCGGGTGGGAAAAGCCCAGGGGGTAGGCCGGTGTGCGCTGCGCCTCCCTCCCGGGTCTGTCACTCAGGGTGCAGGCACGCCCCGGACGGTCCCGCGGCGGCGCGCGGCCGCGCGATCGGCGCGTGCTATCGTGCGCGCCGATGGCCGCGCTCGATCCCGTCGCCTTCGTCCGCTCCACGCCCCCCTTCGACAGCCTCCCGCCGGATCTGTTCGAGGGCGCCGCCCGGAGCCTGGAAGTCATCTACTACCCGGCCGGTACGAAGCTCGTGACCGTGGGTGAGGACCCGCTCCAGCACCTCTACGTCATCCGCAAGGGTGCGGTGCGGCTCGAGCGCGGGGGGCAGACGCTCCAGGTCCTCGAGGAGGGCGAGACCTTCGGGTACACGTCCCTCATCACGGGGAAGGCCACGCTCGACGGCGTGGTCGAGGAGGACCTGCTCGCCTACCGCATCCCCGGCGACGAGTTCCGCCGCCTCCTCTCCGACGCCTCCTTCGCCAAGCACTTCGCCGCCGGGCTCGCCACCCGCCTGGAGTCGAGCCTGGAGCACTCGCCGGTGGCCACCTTCCGCGTGGACCTGGCCGCCCCGGTCGAGTCCCTGGTCCGGCGCCCCGGCGTCTGGGTCGAGGCCGAGGCCACGGTGGGCGACGCCGCCCGGGTCATGACCGAGGAGCGGGTCTCCTCGGTCCTCGTCCGGGGCGACCCGCCCGGCATCGTCACCGACCGGGACTTCCGGGGCCGCGTGCTGGCCCAGGGGCTCGGGCCCGCCATCCCCGTCTCCCGGGTCCTGTCGCGGCCCCTGCGCCAGGTGGACGCCTCGCTGGCGGTCCACGAGGCCTGGGCGGTGCTGCTCGAGGCCAACGTCCACCACCTGCCGGTGGTGCGCGACGGCCAGATCGTGGGCGTCCTCACCGACACCGACCTGCTGAAGCACACCTCGCAGGGGCCGGTGGCGGTGCTCCGGCTCGTGGAGAAGCTCCCCAGCCGCGAGAGCCTGCCCGGGTACGCGCGCAAGGTCACCGAGATGGTGGCGGCGCTCCTCGCCGGCGGGCTCAGGCCGTTCGTCATCGCCGGGTTCGTGGCCCAGCTGAACGACGCCCTCCTGAAGCGCATCCTCCACTGGGCCCACGAGGACCTGGGCGAGCCGCCCGCCCCGTACGCCTGGATCGCGCTGGGCTCGGAGGGGCGCCGGGAGCAGACGCTGCTCACCGACCAGGACAACGCGCTCGTGTTCGCCGACGAGGGGGCCGATCACCGGGAGTGGTACACGGCGCTCGCCGACCGGGCCAACGCCGACCTCGCCGCGGCCGGCTTCCCCAAGTGCCCGGGCGGCTACATGGCCCGCAACCACGCCGGGACCCTCACGGAATGGCGGGACCGGTTCGCCGAGTGGGTGGGCGACCCCACCGCGCAGCGCGTGCTCGAGGCGGCCATCTTCTTCGACTTCCGCAAGGTGGCGGGCGGCCTCGACCTCGATCCCCTCCAGGACGTGCTCGACACGGTCCAGCGGCGCGAGGGGTTCCTCCGCAGCCTGGTCCGGCAGGCCCTCGACTTCCGGCCGCCCTCGACCCTGGTGCTCCGCCTGCGCGGCGGGGCCACCGAGCTCGACCTGAAGCGGCAGGGCATCGCTCCGGTGGTCTTCCTCGCCCGCTGCTACGGCCTCGCGGTGGGGAGCCACGCCCGGAACACGCTCGAGCGGCTCCACGCCGCCACCCGCGCCGGCCTCATGGGGGCCGACGCGAGCGCGACCGTGATCGAGGCCTACCGCTTCCTCCTCGGCCTGCGCCTGCGCATGCAGCTGCAGATGCTCTCGGAGGGCAAGCCGGCCACCAACGTGGTCTCGCTCTCGCAGCTGTCCGCCATCGAGCGCAGCCGGCTCAAGGACTCGCTCCGGGCCATCTCCTCCTGGCAGGACAAGGCCGCCTACCGGTACCAGGTGGTCTGACGCCCCCGGGGCCTGCGTGCTCTTCGGCTCGCCACGGTGGGACCAGCCGGTCTACTGGGCGCTCGACCTCGAGACGGGCGGGCTCGACGCCCGCAAGGACCCCATCCTCTCCGTGGGGATGGTCCCCATCCGCAGGGGCGTCATCCACCTCGGCGAGGCCTTCAGCACGCTCATCCGGCCCGATCCCGGGCGCCCGATCAAGCCGGAGTCGGTCCGGGCGCACCAGCTGCTCGCCGGGGACCTGCGCAAGTCGCCGCCGCTCCCGGCGGTGCTCCTCGAGGTGAACCGCCGGCTCGAGGGCGGGGTGCTGCTCGTCCACAACCGCGGCATCGACCTGCCCTTCCTGAAGGGCGGCCACGAGCGCTCGGGGCTGAAGTGGCGCAAGCCCACGGTGGTGGACACGGTGGACCTCATCGCCAAGGCCGCCCACCGGCGCCGGTTCCTGGCGCGGGAGGGGGAGGAGGGGCCGTCCTTCAACCTCGCCGAGGCGCGCCGCGCCCACGGCCTCCCCGACTACGCGGCCCACGACGCGCTCGTCGACGCGGTCGCCACGGCCGAGCTCTTCCTCGTGCTCCGCCAGGTCATCGGCGCGCGGACGCTGCGCGACCTCCGCTGAGGAAGGGCGCGGGGACGAGGAAGAGGAGCAGGAGCGCCGCCACCTCGGCCGCCGCGGCCCAGGCGAAGAGCGGCCCCACGCCGTGCCAGCGGTCGTAGCCCAGGCCCGAGAGCTGGTAGCCGACCGCGTTGCCCAGGCCGAAGACCACCGCCCCGAAGATGGCCTGGCCGGTGGCCCGCATCCGGGACGGGACGGCCCGGGACATCGCGTCCATGGCGGCGCCCCAGAAGAGGCCGAACGTGAAGGCGTGGAGCGACTGGAGCCCGATGACGACCTCCGCCGACCGGGCCTGGGAGAGGAGCGCCCAGCGGGCCGCGCTGACCGCGAAGGCCACGGCCAGGATGGAGCGCAGCGAGAACAGGCCGGCCACCCGCGGGAAGGCGAGCAGCGCCACCACCTCGGCGGCCACCCCCAGGCTCATCCCCACGCCGGTCACCGTGGCCGGGAGCCCGAGGTCGCGCACGAAGAGCCCGAAGAGGAGGTGGAAGGGCGCGGTCGCGCCCCAGTGGATGGAGAGCACGGCGAGCATCGCCAGCAGCGGGCCGTCCCGGAGCAGGCCGGCCATCTCCCGGAAGCGGGGAGCGTGGGGCGGCGCCGGCGGGGCCGGGAGCCTGCGGGCGGCGAGCGCGTAGCCCCCGACGCAGGCCGCGACGGCGAAGGGCACGAGCGGGTCGCCGGGGCGGTCGCCGCGGAGCGTGAGCGCGAGCCCGACGGCGGTGGTGACCACGGCGAAGCCCAGGGAGCCGAACAGCCGGATGCGGGCGTAGGAGGTCTCCGGGTGGTGGATCGTCCACTCCACGGTGAGCGAGTCCACGAGGGGCACCACCGCCCGGTCGGCGAGCGAGTACCCGAGGAGCACGAGCCCCACGCCGAGCGGGGTCCGGACCGCGGGGAGGAAGAGGACCGCCAGGAAGGCCCATGCCGTCACGAGCGAGAGAACCCGCGCCGGGGCCCGGAGCCGGTCGGCGGCGGTGGCCCAGGAGAGCGCCACCGGCACCGCGAGGAGCGGGCCGATCATCTGGACCGTGCCGATCTGCTCCCCGCTGAAGCCGAGGCCGCGCAGGTAGGGGGCGAAGAAGGGGAGGAGGGTGCCCACGCCGCCGTAGTAGGCGAAGTAGAACAGGCGGAGTCGCGCGGCGGGGGACATCGGCTAGAGTCGTCTACCATGGACGCGGTGGTGGGCATGGTGCTCGCGGCGGGGCTGGGAACGAGGCTCCGCCCCCTCACCGACCTCCTGCCCAAGCCGGCCGTCCCGGTGGCCGGGCTCCCGCTCGTCCGCCACGCGCTGGCGCGGCTTCGGGCCGCGGGGGCGCGCCGCGCGGTGGTGAACGTGCACCACCTCCCGGATGCGATGGAGCGCGCCGCGGCGGAGGCGGCCCGGGCCCTCGGGATGGAGCTCGCGGTGTCGCGCGAGCCGGTCATCGCCGGGACCGGCGGGGCCCTCCGGGAGGCGAGGCGCTGGCTCGGGGGGGCCGCGGCGATCGTGGTCTGGAACGGGGACGTGCTCTTCGACGTGGACCTCGAGGCCGCCCTGTCGGCACACCGGGAGGGAGGCGCGCTCGCCACCATGCTCCTCGCGCCCATGCCGCCCGGGGCGAGCTACGCCACCGTCGACGTCGACCCCGGGATGCGGGTCCGCCGCATCGCCGGCCACGGTCCGGGAGGGGAGTCGCTCCGCCCGCTCCACTTCACCGGCGTCCACGTCCTCTCCCCGGCGCTGCTCGACCGGGTCCCCGGGGCGCCCTTCGCCTGCGACGTGAACCGCCACGTGTACCCGCCGCTGCTCGCCAGCGGGGTCGTCCACGGACTGGTGGTGAACGGATACTGGAACGACCTGGGGACGCCGGAGCGGTACCTTCGGGCCAACCTCGACGTCCTCTCCGGCGCGGCGGGGCGCCCGCCC
>DAOMFN010000025.1:0-11481 GCA_035429785.1 Anaeromyxobacteraceae bacterium | reverse complement strand
GGCGTTGACCCGCTCGATGCGGCGCGCCAGCGGCGCGAGGTCGAACGCCTCGGGCGGCACGGGGCCCGCGGGCGTCGCCTACGGCTTGACGCCCAGCTCCTCGACGACGCGGGTGGCACCGGAGACCTGGCTCGCCACCCAGAGGACGTAGCGGATGTCCACCTGGATCGAGCGGGTGTTCACCGGGTCGAACAGCAGGTCGGAGGCGACGGTCTCGTAGGTCCCGTCGAACAGGAGTCCGACGAGCTTGCCCTTCGCGTTCAGAACGGCCGAGCCGGAGTTGCCGCCGGTGGTGTCCACGTCGGAGAGGAAGTTCACCGGGACGTCGCCGAGCTTGGCGTCCACGAACGGGCCCTTGCCGGCTGCGAGCACCTTCGCCGCGGCAGCGAGCAGCGCCGGGGGCGCGTCGAACTCCTTGTCGCCGGGCCGGACCTTCGCGACCACCCCCTGCAGCGCGGTCTGCGGGAGGTAGAGGATGCCGTCCTGCGGCGACACGCCCTTCACCGTCCCGAAGGTGACGCGCAGCGTGGAGTTTGCGTCGGGCGCGACGAGCCCGCCGGCCTTCTCGAGCATGGCCTGCATGTACACCGGGCCGAGGCGGGAGGTGGCGCCGGCGCGGGCCTTCTGGGCGTCCCGGATCTGCTTGTCGAGCGGGGCGAGCGCGGCGGCGAGGTCGAGGAACGGGTCCTTCGCGGCGAGCACCTCCTCGGGCTTCCCGTCGAAGAGCGCGAGGCGCGCCTTCTGGTCGGCGATCTTCGAGGGGGTGCCGTAGAGGGTGCCGAGCCAGGAGTCGATCTTGGCCTGGGCCTCCGCGGCGGAGAGGCCGGCGGTCAGGCCGATGGCGGCGTCGAGGGCCTCGATGCGCTGCGACTGCGGCAGGGCCGCCGCGGTGAGGAGCGTGTAGCGGAGGAGCGCCCGGTCGGCGCCCAGGTCGATGGTGCGCTGCAGCCGCTCCTGGGCCTCGCGGAGACGCTCCCAGTCGCGCTGCTGGTATCCCGGCTCCCGGTCGGCGTCGGGCTTCTGCCGCTCCTCTGCGAGGCGCCGCAGGGTGCGGGCCGAGCCGAGCAGGGACGAGTTGAAGTACAACTCCTGGAAGGTGGCGTCCCGCTCCCGCACCGCCTCCTGGCGGGCCTGGAGATCCTCGAGCGCGGAGATGACGCCGCCGTACTTCTTCTTGCGGGACGAGTCGGCGTCGATCCACGCCTGCAGCTCCGCCTCGGCGGCCGACTTCTTCTCGACGAGCTTGCCCTTCTTGGCGCCCTCGAGGACGCCCTGCCGGTTCTTCATCGAGTTGGCGAGGCCCCGCACCCGCTGGGCCACGTGGATCTCGGTCTCCTTGGAGCCCTTCGACAGCTCGGCCAGGATGGCCAGCATCTCCCCGTAGCGCTTCACGATCCGGGGGTAGTTCCACTCGATGGTGTCCTTCATCTCGCGCGCGGTCACGTGGCGCGCGGTGCGCCCCGGGTACCCGGCCACGACGACGACGTCGCCGGGGCTGGCCCCGGCGGTGTCCACCTGGAGGTAGTGGCGCGGCTTGAACGGCACGTTGGCCTTGTCGAAGGCCGCCGGCTTGCCGTCCTTGCCCACGTAGGCCCGGTAGAAGGCGAAGTCGCCGCTGTGGCGCGGCCAGCGCCAGTTGTCCGTCTCGCCCCCGAAGTTGCCGATCGAGGAGGGGGGCGCGTAGACCAGCCGCACGTCCTTCAGCTCCACCTGGGCGATTTCGAACCAGCGCAGCCCCTCGAAGAAGGAGGCCACCCGGCAGCGCAGCCCCTCCTTCTCGCAGGCCGCGGTGAGATCCTTGGTCCGCTTCTCGATGGCGAGCTGCCGCTCGAGGTCGGGGAGGTCGGCGGAGACCTTGCCGGTGACGTCCTTCGTGACCTCGCGCACGGCGACGGTCACGAAGACGCGGGAGCCCGGCCCGGCCCAGACCTCGTCGGCGCGGGTGGCGGCGAGGAAGCCCTCCTTCACCGTGTTGCGCTCCGGGGTGGCGTTGTACTGGAGCGCCCCGGTCACGCAGTGGTGGTTCGTGACGATGAGCCCGTCCGGGGACACGAAGGAGGCGCTGCACCCGCCCAGCGAGACGATGGCGCCCATGGGCATGCCGGTGAGGTCGGCGAAGGCCTTGGGGTTGCCCTGGAACCCGAGCTTCTTGAGGCGCGGGGCCAGGTCCACCATCTGCTGGGGCATCCACATGCCGCCGTCGGCGCGCGGGGCGGACGGGGCGAGGGACAGGGCGAGGACGGCGAGGGCTGCGAGCAGTCGCTTCAAGGGTGGCCTCCGGAAGGCGAAGAGGCCCCGTACAAACCACGAAACCGGTCCGATGGGGAGCCCCATCCCCCCGTCTTCACGCTTCTTCGCGGACGGGCGGGGGCGGGAGCGGCCGGTGCCCGGGCCGCCCGCTCACGACACCGGCCCGGCGACCGGCAGCTCGACGCGGAGCGTCGTCCCGACGCCTGGTGCGCTCGTCGCCGTGATGGTCCCTCCGAGCGCGGTGACGAGGGCATGCGTGACCGGCAGCCCGAGCCCGATCCCCTTCCCGGGACGTCGGGTCGAGAAGAAGGGATCGAACATCCGCTGCATGACCTCCGGGTCCATCCCCCCCCCGTCGTCCTGGACCTCGAGCCGGACCCTGCCGGGCCCTCCCGGCCCGAGCCGGATCCGGACCGTTCCCCTGCCGCCCGGGCGGGTCGCGGCCGCCGCGTTCGAGACGAGGTTCACCAGGATCGCGGCGAGCTGCTTCTCCGAGGCGATGACGTTGTCGGCGCCCTCCACCTGGACCTCGACGTCCACCTGGGCGGTCACGTCCTGGGGCAGCCACCGACTCACCTGCTCGACGACCGACCCGACGAGGACCCGCTCGCGCCCCGTCTCCGGATGCGAGAACTCCCCCAGGCTCCGGACGATGGCGGCGACCCGCTTCGCCCCGTCCTGCGCATCGGCCAGGGCCTCGATGACGTCGTCGAGCGAACCCGCGAGCGTCCGGGCATCCGGGGCGTCGGAGCCCCCACGACCTCCCGGAGCCGGCGCAGGTCCTCCTCGGCGAAGGCGACGGAGGAGAGCACCGCGGCGAGCGGGTTGTTCATCTCGTGGGACAGGCCGGCCGCGAGGGTGCCCAGCGCGGCGAGACGGGAGGAGATCGTGAGCTGCTCCCGGAGCGTCCGGGCCTCGGTGACGTCGACGATGATGCCGATGCTCCCGGCGAGCCTCCCCGCCTCGTCCCGCTGGGGAGAGCGGTAGCTGCGCACGTGCATGACCTTGCCGTCCGGCCAGACGAAGCGCCACTCGGCCGTCCGGACGTTCCCGGGGAAGTCGGTGGCCTCCCGTGACCGGGCGATGCGCTCCGCGTCCTCGGGGTGCACCGCCCGCAGCCAGCCAATGCCCAGCACGGCGTCCCGGGTGAGCCCGGTCAGGGTGACGGCACGGTCGTTCGCATAGACGACGTGCCCGGCCGCGTCGGTCTGGATGATGCCGACGGGCGCGTGCTCGGCCATGGTCCGGAAGCGAGCCTCGCTCCTGGCCAGCGCGTCCTCCGCCGCCTTGCGGCTCGTGATGTCGAGGAACGTCGAGACGACCGCCTCGACCGCGCCGTCCGGACCGCGGACGGGTTCCGCGCTGATCAGGATCCACGCGAGCCCGTCATCGGGCCGGTGGACCCCCATCACCACGTCGCGGACCGCCGTGCCGGTCCGGAGCGCCACCATCGAAGGGTGGAACTCGCCCGGAAACGGTGAACCGTCCTCGCGGATCGCTCGCCATCTCGGGTCGATCGAGGTCCGGCCCGCCATCTGGCCGGCCGTGAGCCCGAGGATCCGCTCCGCGGCGGGGTTGCTGTCGGTGATGGTTCCGGACGCATCCAGCCGGATGACGCCCTCGCTCATCGCCGCGAGGACCGAGCGGTATCGCTCCTCGCTCGCCTGGACCGCTCTCGCCTTCTCGAACTCCGCCCGCGCCGCCTCGGCGGTCTTCCGGGCCGTCACGTCCGTGACGACTCCGATCATGCGCGTGACCCGGCCGTGCGCGTCGAGGATCGGCTTCCCTCTGGACATGAGCCACCGCGTCGGCCCGTCCGACTTCACCCGCCACTCGACGACGACGGGCGTCGCGTCGCGAGCCGCCGCGAATACCGCGGCCTCGACGCCCGGCCGGTCGTCGGGGTGGATCGTCGAGGCCCACAGCGCGTACGACGGTGTGCCGCTCCCGGGGGCGAGCCCGTACAGGCCCCAGAGCCGCTCCGACCAGGTGTTCTCGTTCGTCGCGAGCACCCACTCCCAGATGCCGGCGTCCGCTGCGTCGACGGCGGCCGAGAGCCTCTCGTGCGCCTCGCGGAGGGCGACCTCCTTCTCCTTCGTCTCCGTCACGTCGATCCCGACGATCCCGATCCCGCGCCCTCCCTCCGGCAGGCGGACCGGGAAGTAGGACGCGCGCCAGTGGTAAGTCTTGCCGGGGATGACGGCGGACGGGTTGCTCACCTCCAGGTCGAGCCTGGGCCTGCCGGTCTCGACGACCTCCCGCATCATCGGCCCGAAGTTCCGGATGAAGTCCGGGGCGAGCTCCTCCACGAAACGTCCCGCGATGGAGGCCCGGTCGAGGCCGAAGTACGTCGGAGTGATGGGGTCGGTCATCACGAGCCGGAACTCGTCGTCCTGGATGATCAGGAGGGCGGGAGAGGCCGCGAAGAAGGCGTCCACGATCGACTCCAGCCTGCGCAGCTCCTCCTCCGCGCGCCGCCTCCGGGTCGTCTCGCGCGACACCGTGAGGACCGTGCGGACCCTGCCCCGGGAATCCAGCTCCGGGACGCAGCTCGTCTCGAAGAAGCGGTCGCCCTCGGTGGTCGGGAAGACGTCGTCCACGACGAGCGGCTCGCCCGTCTCGAACACCCGGGCGATGCGGTCCTCCCAGAGCTGTGCGATGGGCGCGGGCACGCCGAGCTCCCGGTTGGTCCTGCCGACGACCTCGTGCGGCTTCCGCCCCACGAGCCGGGCCCCCGCCTCGTTGAGGTAGACGTGCCGGAACTGGCGGTCGATGCGGTCGATGGAGTCGGGTGCGTGGTCGGCGAGCGCCCGGAAGGTGCCAGGGTCCGGACGCTGCTTCGCGGGCCCCGACGATCGATGCGCGAGCTTCACCGGGGAGCGCCCCGCGCGCCCCGTGCTCTTCCTCGAGCGAGGCCCCCTCGACCGGCCGGTTCCCCTGGATCGGGCCATCCTGACCGAGAGTGAAAACCAACTGCGGCCCGCGCTCAAGCCCGCCTGCCGGGACGACCCGCATGGGCTGGGTCCGTGCAGCCGCCGTCCTGGACGGCAGCCGGGGACCGGTCGACGGACGGAGTCGTCGTCCTCAGGGCCTCCTGGCCGCGTCCGCGAGCTGCCCCGCCAGCGCCGAGAGGGCCTTGCCCATCGCGGCGACCGCGGCGCGGGCGTCGCCGGCCGCCCCGGGCTCCTCGATGCGGGTCTCCCCCTGGAGCGGCGCGCGCCCCCGCACCGTCACCGTCCACCGCGCGTGGAGCGTCGTCCCCCCGGACGCGTCGGCTTCCAGCCGGAGGAAGTCCACCGCCACCGTCACGTCGGGGGGCGGCGAGAGCGGCCAGGGCCACGGGACGACGTCGCCGGCCGGAATCCGGGCGCGCAACTCCTCGGCGAGGACGCCCGTGACCTGGCTGGCGAGCGGCGCGGCCCAGCGGTCCGATGCCGAGTAGGCGAGCTGCTCGGGGGAGACGCGCGTGGCCACCTCGTTGCGGTCGAGGTAGGGGGGGAGCGTCACCGGCCCGAGACCCACGAGGGGCACGGGCGCGCCGGTCGCCGGGGCGGAGCCGGCCGGGGGCAGCGTGAAGTAGCGGGAGGTGTCCGGGCGCGGGGAGAGGCAGCCCGCGAGCCCGCAGGCCAGGAGGGCGACCGGCACGAGGACGACGGACGGGAGCCGCAGGGTGTTCGTCATGGCTTCGCCTCCGGGCGGCCGCGGACGAGCTGGCTGGGATCGCGCTCCAGGCTGTCGGCGAGCAGGCGGAGCGACCGCGCCGCCTGGGCCACCTCCCGGAGCGTCTGCTCGAGCTGGGCCGGCACCGGCGCACCCGGTGCCAATGAGAGCTTCACGTCGCGGAGCGTCCCGTCGAGCTGGTCGAGCGCCGTGGCGAGCCGCTGCATCGCGCCCCGGGCGTCACCGGCCACCGCCGGGACCTCCTTCTCGAGCGCGCGGGCGGCGTCGCGGATCGCGGCGAGCGCCTGGTCCATGCCGGCGAGCGTGCGGGGCAGGACCTTGCCGACGTCGTCGATGGAGCCCGACGCCCGCGTGAAGCCCTGGGCGGCGCGGCGCAGGTCGGCGACCAGCCCCTCGAGGTCGAGGGCGTTCACCTTACCGAGCACCCGGGCTGCGTCGGCCTGCAGCGCCATGAGCCCCGGCTCCACGTAGACCGGGATGACGGGGTAGGGGAGCGGGAACGGCGGGGACGCCGGCGCCGGTGCGTCGGCCACGATGTCGAGATCCACGTAGCGGCGGCCGGAGAGGAAGCTCTCGAGCCCCAGGCGGGCGCGCAGTCCGTGCCGGACGAGGGTCTGGACGACCGCGGGATCGCCCAGGTCGGTGGTCTCCCCCATCTCCTGGATGCGCGACTGGTTGAGCTCGATGACGACCGGCATGTACAGCTCCCGGAGTGGCGCCTCCGGCGACCCGATGGAGAGGTGGATGCTGCCCACGCGCCCCACCGGGACGCCCCGGAACTTCACCGGCGAGTCGACCTCCAGGCCGGCGATCTCCTGGGAGAAGACCACCACGAACCGCACCTTCCGCTGGAACACCCGGCTCGACCCGAGCCAGATCGCGCCGGCGACGGCCAGCGCCACGGCCGCCAGGACGAAGGCGCCGACGCGTCGGGGGTTGAACTTGCGCGCCATGGCGCCTCCCTAGGGGCTCAAGCCCCCGGCGAAGAAGGCACGGACCTTTCCGGGTCCGTGATCGCGGAGCTCGGCGGGCGGCCCCTCGGCGAGGGCCTTCCGGGACTCCGCGTCGAGGAAGAGGGCGCGCGTGCCGATGCCGAGGATGCTCGCCACGTCGTGGGTGACGACGACCACGGTGGTGCCGAGCGCGTCGCGGAGCTCGAGGATGAGCCGGTCGAGGCGCCGCCCGGTGGGCGGATCGAGGCTCGCCGAGGGCTCGTCGATGAAGAGGATCTCCGGGTCGAGGGCGATGGCGCGGGCCAGCCCGGCCCGCTTCTGCATGCCGCCGGAGAGCTCCCACGGGTGGAACGACTCGAAGCCGTGCAGGCCGACGAGCGCCAGCTTGAGCTCCACCACCTCGCGGATGCGCTCCGGCGGGAGGTCGGTGAACTGCTGGATGGGCAAGGCCACGTTCTCGGCCAGCGTCATCGACGTCCAGAGCGCGCTCCCCTGGTAGAGGACGCCGCAGCGACGCAGCATCCGCTCCCGGTCGGCCGGGCCGGCGCGGGTGAAGCTCTCCTCGCCGTAGAGGACCTCGCCCACGGCCGGCTCCTGCAGGCCGAGGAGGTGGCGGAGCAGCGTGCTCTTCCCGCAGCCGCTGCCGCCCATCACGACGTAGATCTCCCCGCGCCGGATCCCGAAGTCGAGCCCCTCGACGAGCACCCGGTCGCCGAAGGCCATCGTGAGGTCGCGCACGCGGAGGATGGTGTCGTCCACGGTCACCACCCGAACAGGAAGAAGACGTACTGGAAGATGCCGCAGGCGGCGATGATGGCGACGACACCCGAGACCACCGCCCGGGTGGCCGCCTCGCCCACCCGCTCCGAGCTGCGCTCGGCCTCGAGCCCGCGGGCGGTCCCGGTGAGGGCGATGAGCGCGCCGTAGACCGCCGACTTGGCGAGCCCGCCCACGACGTCGCCGGAGGTGACCGACTGGGCGGTCTGGCGGAGGTAGGCGGCGAGCGCCTGGTTCATCATCGTGGTCCCCACCGCCGCGCCCCCCAGGATCCCCATGAGGTCGGCGAAGAGGGTGAGGAACGGCATCATGAGGGTGAGCGCCACGAGGCGCGGCACGACCAGGAACTCCGTCGGCGAGATGCCCAGCGTGCGCAGGGCGTCGATCTCCTGGGTCACCTTCATCGTGGCGAGCTGGGCGGCGTAGGCGGCGCCGCTCCGCCCGGCCAGCACGACCGCGGTGATGAGCGCCGCCATGTCCCGGGCCACGGCGATGCCCACGATGTCGGCCACGTAGTACTCGGCGCCGAACCGGCGGAGTTGCGTGATGCCGACGAAGGCCAGGATGATGCCGACGAGGAAGTTCACGAGCGCCACGATGGGAAGCGCCCCGGGCCCGGCCCCGTCGAGGAGGAGCCCCAGATCCTGTCCGCGGAAGCGCGCCCGGCGGGTGAGGAACCGCCAGAGCGCCTGGGTGGTCTCGCCCACGAAGGAGGCGAGGTCCCAGGCCCGCTCCCGGGCCCGCAGCGCGAGCCGCCCCGTCCGGACGAGGAGCCCGCGCGCCGGTGCGGGGGGCTGCGGGGGGTGGGCCGTCTCCTGGACGAGCGCCAGCATGCGCTCGAGCGCCGGGGGGAAGCCGTCGCGGGTGACCGGGACTCCACGGGCCCGGAGCGACTCCAGCGCGCTCCAGACGAAGACCACGAGACCGGTGTCCCAGCCGGCGACGCCGGCGGCGTCGATGCGGGCGGCGGCGGCCGGGGCCTGATCCAGCTCGCGCTCGAGGAGGGCGGCCTCGGGGAGGGCGCCGGCGAGGCGCCAGGAGCCCGTGAGGCGGGCCACGAGCGTCGCCTCCCCCTCCCGCGACAGCTCCATCGCGGCCGGCACGTCGGGAGGCGCGCCCCCGCGACTCATGGGGGGAGCGTAGCACCCGGGGGCGAAGACGGGACGGCCCCAACCGGGAGTGACCCGGCGGGGCCGTCGACCCGGCAGGGATCGCCCGGAATCCGGCTACTTGATGCCGGCCTTCTCGGCGGCCTTGTCCACGCCCTTGTCGACGCCCTTGTCGGCGGCACCCTGGGCGTGGGGGGCGACGGTGGCGCCCACGGCGCCGGTCTTGGCGGCGCCGGCGTCCACGCCCTTCTTCGAGGCCTTCTTGCCCTCGGTCTTGGCGGTCTGCTTCACCTGCTGGCCGGTGGAGGCGGCCTGCCCCTTGGCGGAGTCGGTGGCGGCGGTGCCGGCGGCCTTGGCCGAGTCGGTGGTGGACTTGCCGGACGCGGCGGCGGCGGCGCCCGCGGCCGCGCCGGAGGTGGCGGCCTGGGTGCCGGCCTGCGTGCCTGCGGCCTTCAGGTCGGTGGTCGAGGGAACCTGGGCGAGGGCGAGGGCGAGGGCGAGGGCGGGCACGGCGACGGCGGCGACGAGCAGGGTGCGGACGGCGTTCTTCATCGTTCTCTCTCCTTGGTCTGGTGGGGACGGGGTGACGCCCGGTTTCATAATCCGGCACGCCCTGGCGCACATGGGGGACCCCGACAGAGTTGACCTGCGGGCCGTCCGGGTCTTGGATGGGGCCCCATGCCCAGCACCCAGCTCGTCTTCGGGAGCCGCGCCGAGCACCGCGCCTGGCTCGAGACCCAGTCGCGCCTCCCGCGCGGCTTCCGGGTCGGCACCGCGCGGCTCGAGTTCGTTCCCGTGGAGGTCGCGAAGCCGTCGAGGATGAACCTGGCCGTCATCGCCACCGACGCGCCCACGCCCTCGTTCGCCGCGAAGTTCACCCGAAACGCCTTCCCCGGCGCGCCGGTGATCGTGGGCCGGAAGCGGCTCGACGGTCCGCTCCAGTCGGCCTGGGTCGTGAACAACAAGGTGTCGAACGTCTGCGCCCCGGGCGGCGTGGAGGCGTCGGAGGCCGTCGCCGCGGCCGCCGCGCGCCTGCTCGGCGTGCCCGCCGAGCAGGTCTTCCCGTCCTCCACCGGCGTCATCGGCTGGCGGCTGCCAGTGCGGGCCATGGAGGAGGCGCTCCCGGGCGCCGTGGCGTCGATGCAGGCGGAGTCGGTGCTTCCCGTCGCCGAGGCCATCCTCACCACCGACCTCTATCCCAAGGTCCGCCGGGCCGAGCTGGGCGGCGGCAGCATCGTGGGGATCGCCAAGGGAGCCGGGATGATCGAGCCCGACCTCGCCACCATGCTCGTCTACCTCCTCACCGACCTCTCCATGCCCCGCGAGGAGCTCCGGCGCGCGCTCGACGAGGCGGTGGAGGCGAGCTTCCAGAACATCTCGGTCGACTCCGACACGAGCACCTCCGACACGGTGGCGCTCCTCTCCTCGATGCGGGCCCCGGCCCCCGACCCCGCGGCCTTCCGGGAGGCGCTGCGGCGGGTGGCGCGCGACCTCGCCGAGGACGTCGTCCGCAACGGCGAGGGGGTGCACCACGTCCTGCGCGTGGCCGTCCGCGGTGCGCCCGACGCGCGGGCGGCGCGGGAGATCGGCAAGGCGGTGGTGAACTCGCCGCTGGTCCAGTGCGCCGTGAACGGCAACGATCCCAACGTGGGGCGGCTCGTCGCCGCGGTGGGCAAGCAGGCCGGGCGCTCCGGCATCCGGCTCGATCCCGCGGCGGTGACCTTCCGG
This sequence comes from Anaeromyxobacteraceae bacterium, assembly GCA_035429785.1. GTDB lineage: Bacteria > Myxococcota > Myxococcia > Myxococcales > Anaeromyxobacteraceae > CAIOAK01. The sequence goes on along the minus strand of DAOMFN010000025.1, from coordinate 983 downwards.
CTCGGCGGCGAGCCCATCTTCGAGGGCGGTGCCATGCGGCTCGACGGGGAGCGGGAGGCGAGGCTCCACCGGCACATGAAGGACGCGGAGCTCTACGCCTCCGTTCCACCCCCGGACGGCCTCAGCTTCCGGCCCCCGGTGGACTACCCGCCGCACGAGCGCTCGGTCGAGATCGAGATCGACCTCGGGCTCGGGAGCGCGTCGGTCGAGGTGCTCGGCGCCGACCGCAGCCACGAGTACGTGACCGAGAACGCCGACTACCGGAGCTGACCCCCCCCCCGTGATTCCCGCCGACGTCCACCTCCGGGTCGAGGAGCGGCTCTTCCGGGCCGTGAACGTGGACGCCGGACCGGCGGTGGACGCCGCGGCCCGTCTCCTCTCGAGCCCGTCCTTCGGCGCCGCCGTGGCCATCGGGCTCGCCGCGCTGCTCGCCTGGCGGCGCAGGGAGGCGCGCCTGGCCTGGGTGCTCGCCCTCGCCGCGGCTCTGGCCCTCACCGACGGGCTGGGATCGCAGGTGCTGCGTCCGCTCCTTCCGCGGGCGCGGCCGGTCTACGCGCTCCCCGCCGGGACGGTGCGCAACGTCGCCCCGGCGGCCAACGTCGGGTCGATCCCCAGCCTCCACGCCGCCAACTTCTTCGCCATGGCGCTCGTGGGCTCGGCCGGCTGGCCGGCGCTCGCCCCCTTCCTCTACGCGGTCGCCACGATGGTGGCCTGGAGCCGGATGTACGTCGGCGTGCACTGGCCCGGCGACGTGCTGCTCGGGGCCGCCTGGGGGAGCCTCTGGGGCTGGGCGGCCGTGGCCGCCCTCCGGGCCTTCCTGCGCCGCCGGGCCGCGCGCCGCGGTCAGTGAAGTCGCCGCTCCACGCTCCCGTTCGCCCGCACCGCCACCGCGAGGGGCACCACCGCCCCGCCGTACTTGCGGGCGAGGTGCGGCCGCCGCGAGACGTCCACCAGCAGCGGCGCCCGGGCCGACTCGAGGAGGC
>DAOMFN010000024.1:3227-11755 GCA_035429785.1 Anaeromyxobacteraceae bacterium | reverse complement strand
TGGCGGCCGGACGGCCGGCCCCACCCGCTCCGGTCGAGCGGGCGGCCTTCCGCGAGTTCGACGACCTCTCGGCCAGCTTCGACGCCATGGCCGCGGCGGTCCGCGAGCGGGAGCAGGACCTGCGCCGGATCCTCGACACGGCGCTCGACGGCTACTGGCTGGCCGACACGAGCGGGAGGCTCCTCGACGTCAACCCGGCCGCCTGCGAGATGACGGGATACTCGCGCGGTGAACTGCTCTCCAGGTCCATCGCCGACCTCGCGAAGGAGAGCTCGCCGGAGCAGGTCTCCGAGCAGGTCCGACGGATCGTGGAGGAGGGATCGGGCCGCTTCGACACGAGCATCGAGCGCAAGAACGGCTCCCTGGTCCGCGTGTCGGTGAGCGTCCGCCACAACCCGGCCGGCGGCGGGAGGCTGGTCGCCTTCCTCCGGGACGTGACCGAGCGACGGCTGGCGCAGGAGGCGCTGGAAGCGAGCGAGGCGCAGTACCGGAACCTCCTCCTGAACCTCGGGGCCGGCGTGGTCGTGCACGCCCCCGACACGCGCATCGTGCTCGCCAACGAGTCCGCCTCGGCGCTGCTGGGCCTCTCCCTCGATCAGATGGCGGGGAAGGCGGCCGTCGATCCCGACTGGCGCTTCGTCCGGGAGGACGGCACCACGATGCCGCTCGCCGAGTACCCCGTGAGCCAGGTCCTCGCCGCGGGACGGTCGGTGGTCGACCAGGTGGTGGGGATCGATCGCCCGGCGACCCGGGACCGTGTCTGGGTCCAGGTGAACGCGTTTCCCGTCACCGATTCCGGCCGTTCCCTCCTGCGCGTGGTGGTGACCTTCGTGGACATCACGGCCCGGGTCCGCTCGGAGGCCGTCCGCGCCGCCGCCCAGGCCCAGGTGGCGCTCGCCTCCCGGATGGCGGCCATGGGCACCCTCGTCGCCGGCGCCGCCCACGAGATCAACAACCCCCTGGCCGCCACCATCGCCGGCCAGGGTCACGCGCTCGACGAGGCCAGGGAACTGCTGGGCCGCCTGTCCGCGGACGACGGGGCCTCCCTCGCCTCGCAGCGGGACGCGCTGGAGGAGTTGATCGGCGCCCTGGAGGATGCCCAGCACGGCGCCCAGCGCGTGGCGCAGATCGTCCGCGATCTCACGGCCCTGGGACGCCCCAACCCGGCCCGGACGCGACTGCGTCTGGCCGATGCCGCGCGCGACGCCCTGCGGTGGGTGCCGGCCCCGGCGACCCGTCTCGCCACGGTGACCATCGAGGACCTCGGGGCGCCCGACGTGTCCGCGTCGCCAGGGCAGGTGATCCAGGTGATCGTGAACCTGGTCACCAACGCCTCGAAGGCCACGCCAGAAGGCGGTCACGGCCAGGTCGTGGTCCGAGTCGGCCCGGGTTCGCCGGGGATGGCGCGACTCGAGGTGATCGATCACGGCACGGGGATCGACCCTGGCCTGCTCGAGCGGATCTTCGAGCCCTTCTTCACCACGCGGCCCGTCGGCCCCGGCCGGGGAACCGGGCTCGGGCTCTCCATCTGCCATTCGATCGTCACCGCACACGGCGGGACCATCGTGGTGGAGAGCACGCCGGGAGCCGGCTCGACCTTCCGCGTGGAGCTGCCGGCGGCGACGGCCTGACGGCGCTTCCTGGGTGCCCCCATCGGGTGAGGCTCTCGCCGCCCGGAGAAATCGGACGCGCGGGCGGGCGGCGACGCCTGTCCAGGCTATGTACGGCCGGTGCCGGATCCCGCGTCGCCCGATGACCTGCGCTACCGGAACCTCGTCGAGGTCTCGCCGGACGCCATCCTGGTGAACCGGGGAGGCGTCGTGGCGCTCGCGAATCCCGCCTGTGCCACCCTCTTCGGGGCGAGCGATCCGTCGGAGCTCATCGGTCGCACGTCCATCGACCTCTTCCATCCCGACTACCACGACCTCATCCGGCGTCGGATCGCCGACATCGGCGCGGGCCGTCCCGCGCCGCTGCTGGAGGAGCGCATCGTGCGCCTCGACGGCGAGGTCCGCGACGTCGAGGTGGTGGCTGCGGCGTTCCCGGACGGCCCCTCGGTCTCCATCCAGGTCGTCCTCCGCGACATCACCGAGCGCAAGCGCACCGAGGCCGCCCTGATGGAGAGCGAGCGCCAGGCCCGGGCGCGGGCCGCCGAGCTCCAGGCGGTCCTCGACACCGTCCCGGCTGCGGTCTGGATCGCCCGGGACCCGCACGGAGACGTCATCGAGGCGAACCGCTTCGGGGCGGAGATGCTGCGGCAGCCGAAGGGCGCCAACGTGTCGATCACGGCGCCTGGCGGACAGGGGCCGCGGAACTTCCGCCCGAAGAGGGGTGGCGTCGAGATTCCCCCGGAGGAGCTGCCCATCCAGGCCGCGGCCCGCTTCGGCCGGGAGTTCCGCGACGTGGAGATCGAGCTGGTCTTCGACGACGGGTCGGTGCGCCACCTCCTCGGCAACTCGTCGCCGATCCGGGGCGACGACGGGCGCCCGCGCGGCTCGGTCGGCGCCTTCGTGGACATCACCGGTCGCAAGCAGGCGGAGGCGCTCGCCGAGTCGCTGGCCCGCTTCCCGCGCGAGAACCCCGACCCGGTGATGCGGCTCGACCGCGACCTCGCCCTCGACTACGCGAACGACGCCGCCCACCGCCTGCTCGGCGACCTGGGGCTTGAGGTGGGGGCCCCCGCTCCGGCGGAACTCGCCGTCGCGGCGCGGCGCGCGCTGGCCGAGGGGCGCCGCCTCAAGGTGGAGATGTCCCACCGCGGCGTCGTGCTGCAGCTGAGCGTCGTCCCGAGGGGGGACGAGGTGAACCTCTACGCCCAGGACGTCACCGCGCGAAAGGAAGCCGAGGACGCGCTCCGTCTCGAGGCCCGGCGCAAGACCGAGTTCCTCGCGGTCCTCTCCCACGAGCTGCGCAACCCGCTCGCCGCGCTCCGCAACAGCATCGCGCTCCTCGACCGGGTGCCTCCCGACGGCGAGGCCGGGCGCCGGGCCCGGGCCATCCTCCACCGCCAGGCGGAGCACCTCACCCGCCTCGTCGACGACCTCCTCGACGTGGCCCGGATCACCCACGGCAAGATCGAGCTGCGGCGGGAGCGCATCGACGCCCGGGAGCCGGTGCGGCGGGTGTGCGAGGACGCCAACGCGGCCTTCGAGGAGCGCGGCATCTCGCTCTACACCTCCGAGTCGTCCCATCCGGTCTGGGTGGAGGCCGATCCGGCCCGGATGGTCCAGATGGTCGGCAACCTCGTGAACAACGCCCTCAAGTTCACGCCGCGTGGAGGCGAGGTCCACGTCGGCATCCGGCGTGTGGGGGTGGCCTGCGAGATCTCGGTGCGGGACAGCGGCGCCGGGATCGATCCCCAGGACCTCGACGCCATCTTCGACCCGTTCGTCCAGGCCGAGCGGACCCGGCACGGCTCCTCCGGCGGCATGGGGATCGGCCTGGCGCTGGTCCGCGAGCTCGCCGTGAGCCACGGCGGCTGGGTCCGCGCCCGCAGCGAGGGGCCGGGAACGGGAGCCGAGCTGACGCTGCGGATCCCGCTCGCGGCCGACCGGCCCGGCGCGTCCGGGCCAGCGGAGCCGGGCGCGGAGCGGCCCCGCCCGCAGGGGCTCACCATCCTCCTCGTCGAGGACAACGAGGACGCGCGGGAGAGCCTGTCGCTCATGCTGGCGCTCAACGACCACGACGTGGCCGTGGCGGGTTCCGGAACGGAGGCCATCGAGGCCGTCCAGGCGCGCCCTCCGGACGTCATCGTCTGCGACATCGGCCTGCCCGACGTGGACGGGCTCGACGTGATTCGCGCCATCCGGGCCTCCCTGCCGGAGAGCCCTCCCTACGCCGTGGCGCTCACCGGGTACGCCCAGCCCGACGATCGCGAGCAGGCGCTCGCCGCCGGCTTCGACGCCCACCTCGCCAAGCCCCCGCGCTTCGAGGAGCTGGACGCGATCCTCGTGGAGGTGTCGCGCCGGAAGAGGTCCAGCCCGCGCTGAGCCCCGCCCCTGGCGGCACGCCTACGCGCCGATGCCGTCGAAGGCCCGACGCAGGACCGCCACGTCGAGCTTCCGCATCTGGAGCATGGCCCGGAAGGCGGCCTGCGCTCCGGGCAGGTCGGGATTGCCGAGCAGTTCCCCCATCGCCATGGGGATGACCTGCCAGGAGAGGCCATAGCGGTCCTTGAGCCAGCCGCAGCGCCCCTCCTCGCCGCCCTCGGCGAGGCGCGCCCAGTAGCGGTCCACCTCGTCCTGCCCGTCGCAGTGCACCTGGAGCGAGATCGCCTCGTTGAACCGGAAGGCCGGGCCGCCGTTCAGGGCCACGAGCGGCTGGCTCCCGAGGTGGAACGCCACGGTCATGACCGAGCCGGCGGGGCGCCCGTGCACCTCGAAGCCGGCGGCGCCGTACCGGGAGACGTGGTCGACCCCCGACCCCGGGAACACCGAGACGTAGAACCGCGCCGCCTCCTCGGCCTGGGAGTCGAACCAGAGACACGGGCTGATGCGCGCGACGGTCGCCATGTGGGCCCCTTTCCGGCGCCCGCGGCCGGGGGTCAGCCCCCGGAGAGCGCCTGGACGATCTGCACCGACTCCCCCGGTCCCATCCGGCGGCCGAGGTCGAACACCTGCTCCCCGTCCACGAACACGCGGACGTGCGGCCGGACCCGGTCCTGCTCGTCCACCATCCGGAAGCGCAGGCCGGGATGGCGGCGATCGATGTCGCGGAGCACCGCGTCGAGGGTGTCCCCCTCCGCGTCCACCTCCGACGCACCGGTGTAGGAGCGGAGCGGGCTGGGGATGAGCACCTTCACGCCGCCGGCTCCCCGGCCTCGAGCGCGTAGATCTCGGGAAGGTGCCGGGCGACGCAGTGGAACCTGCGCCCCTCGTCCCGGCTCGCCCACACCTCGCCCTGGGTGGTCCCGACGTAGAGCCCGACCGGCTCTCCCCCGTCCGCGGCCATCGCCTGCCGCTTCACCGTCCACCAGGCGTCGCGCCGCGGAAGTCCCCCGTCCAGCCTCACCCAGGACCGGCCGCCGTTCCGGGTCGTGTAGGCCGCCGGCCGCCCGCCCGGGCTCGTGCGCGGCCAGACCGAGGTCCCGTCCATCGGGAAGACCCAGGCCACGTCTGCGTCCCGCGGGTGGACGACCATCGGGAAGCCGACGTCGCCGACCGACTTCGGCATGCGCCGGCCGATGCGCTTCCAGCGGGTGGCCGGCCGGTCGAGCCGGTAGATGCCGCAGTGGTTCTGCTGGTACAGCCGGTCGGGTCGGGAGGGGCAGATGCGGACGCAATGGGGGTCGTGGAACGCCAGGTTCGAGCGATCGAACCCCTCCACGACCTCCATGCCGTCCACGAGCGGGCGCCAGCTCGCACCGGCGTCGGTGGACTCGTGCACGCCGCCGCTCGACATGCCGAGGTACAGGTGGGCCGGGTCGCGCGGGTCGACGATGACCGAGTGGAGCTTGGGTCCGTTGGGCGTGCCGTCCTGGGGGCCCCCCATCCACTCCCGGTAACGGGGCGACCCGTCGAGCCCCGCGACCGGCTCCCAGGAGTCGCCCCCGTCCTCCGAGCGGAAGAGTCCGTGCGGCGAGGTCCCCGCGTACCAGGAGCCGGGCTCGGACGGGTGGCCGGGCGTCAGCCAGAAGGTGTGGTCGACGCTGCGCCCGGTCCCGCCGTCGCCCGCCTTCGGGAACGCCGGCGGCCGCCGGGCCTCGGTCCAGGTGCGGCCCAGGGTCGACGATCGGAAGAGCGTGGGACCCAGGTGGCCCGTGCTCGCCGCCGCGAGCAGCGTCCGCCCGTCGCGCGGGTCGAGGACGAGGTGGTGGATGATCTGGCCGAGGAAGTGCGGGCCGTCCGGGCTCCAGGATCGCCGTGCGCGGTCGCCGCGGAGGATCCAGGCCCCCTTGCGCGTGGCCACGAGCAGGACGGGGCCCGTGCGTGCTCCGGTCCGGCGGGTGCGCCGTTTGCGGGAAGGCGTTCGTGCGACCATGCCGTCACCTCCGCCCCTCCCTTAACGGAGGCTGGACGGCGCGCCCGGTGAACGATCGCTTGCGCCTCGCCGCGGGCTCCGGAAGCGCGACGGGGCGGGCCTCCCGGAGGAGGCCTGCCCCGAATCACCGCGCGCGGATGGCGACTACTTCGCCGGTGCCGACGCGGGCACGGCGGCCGGCGTGGCCATCGCCACCGGGCCCATCGTCCCGGCCAGGACCTGCGCCTGGCGCGACAGGTCGATCGACTCGCCCAGGATGCGGGCCATCTCCTGCGGGGCGTGGAAGCCCATCGAGTTCTCGGCGGCCACCAGGTCGAGGCGCCACTGCGCGGCCCTCTGGAGGTTCTCGAGCTCCTTCAGCTTGGGCGACTTCTCCACGTCCACGCGCCACGCGGCGAGCAGGTTGGCCTTCACCTCGGCCGCCATCATCTTCTCCTGCTCCTCCTTCGGCGCCTTCTGCCAGGCCTCCTTGGCCTCCAGCGTGGCCTTGGCCTTGGCGACGGCCGCCGGACGGTTCCGCTCGTCGTAGGGCTTCCGCACCGCGACGATGGCGTCGATCATCGCCACTGCGGCGTTTCCGGCGCGGGTCATGAGGGCGAAGTGACGGTCCTGGATCCCGGTGACCCGGGCCTTGAGCTCGTCGTCGCCGTAGGGGTGGCAGCCGGCGCAGGAGCGGTTGGGGGAGAGCAAGGGGCTGCGCACCCAGTGCTCGGAGATCTTCTGGGCGCCCTCGCGCTTGTAGGGCATGTGGCAGTCGGCGCAGGAGACGCCGCTGCGGGCGTGCACACCGGTGCTCCACATCTCGAACTCGGGGTGCTGGGCCTTGAGGAGCTCGAAGCCGGTCTCGGCGTGGGTCCAGTCCTTGAACCGCTTCCCCTTCACCTCGGTGGAGTCGTAGAGCGCCTCCATCTGCTCCATCTTGAGCCCCTTCGCCCAGGGGAAGAAGATGGTCATGCCCTTGCCGCAGAAGTACTCCACGTGGCACTGGCCGCAGGCGAAGGAGCGCTTCTCCTGGCGGGTGGCGTCGAGGTTCGGGTCGTAGGGCTTCGACTTGTCGCCGCGGCGCCAGCGCTCGATGGACGGGAAGGCCACGGCCTCGGCGTCGGAGGCGGCGAACTTCTGGATGCCGGTGATGAAGCCGGGCCGGGTCACGCGGAGCTCCATCGACTGCGGGTCGTGGCAGTCGACGCAGGAGACCGGGTGGACCTTGCCGTTCCCGAGAGTCTCCAGCTCCTTGTGCGCAGCCCAGTAGTCCATCTCCGAGACCTTCACGAGGCCGGCGTTCACCTGCTCCTGCTTGGTGCCGTTCGGGAGCGCCTCCTTCCCGAGCTTCGTGTAGAGCGGCATGATCGAGGCGTGGCAGTGGAGGCAGTTGCCCGACTGCTTGTTCTCGGCCGGCACGTTGCGCTTCGTCTTCTCCTGGTCGAAGAGCATGTAGGCGTGGCCGCGCCGGTCGCGGAAGTCGACGGCGAACAGGTAGCCGGCGAAGATCCGCTTGAGCCACGGATCGCGCTCGGCCTTCTGCGGCGCCGGCTGCCCCTCGCTCGCGCCGGCGGCGCCGCCGTACTTCGTGCTGGTGGGCTCGCTGGTCCGCATGTAGCCGTCGTACTCGCGCGGCCAGTTCTTGCCCCACTTGGCGGGATCGGTGTCGTCCTCCGTGACCTCGACGACCTTCACGTACTGGTGACGTGCCGCCTCCTTCCGCTCGGCGATGTTGGCGAGCAGGGCGGCGGCGCCGACGGCCACCAGGGCGAAGACGCCGACGACGAGGGCGACGAGGAGCCCGCGCTTCTTCTGGGGCTTCGGTTCGACGGACATGGAGTGCTCCTTCTTGCGGTGAGGCGTGAGAGGGTCGGTCAGCGGAGGTGGCCCACGGAGGCGTGGCAGCGGATGCAGGAGACGCCGCCACCGTGGGCGACGTCCTCGACGAGCTCGGCGTGGCAGCGGCGGCAGTTGGCCTCGACGACCTCGCGGCTCTCCGGGCGCGCGCGGATGTTCTCCGGGTACCCGCCGAGGGTGAAGGCCATGGAGTGGTGGTAGCCGTTCAGCGCCTTCACCACGTACTTCGAGACCGGGCCTGCCGGCGTGTGGCAGTCGTTGCAGGTCGCGATCTGGTGGTGGGGAGCCGCCTGCCAGCCGTCGAAGTGCCCCTGCATCACGTGGCAGTTCGCGCAGGTGGCGGGGTCGTTGCCCAGGTACGAGGAGCCCTTGGCGTAGTGGAAGGCGTACGCGCCGACGCCGAGCGCGAGGCCGAGCGTCGCGGCGAGCGCCACGGGGATGGGAAAGATGGACAGGCCACGGCTCGGCTTCATGGAGGCCCTCGCAGGGTTCGCGCTCTCCGGTAGCAAGCGCCGCGCCAGCACCGGGCTCGTCCGTGGGCGTGCCAACGCTCCGGAATCCGGTGGTCGATCGTGCATCCCGTGGCCGGGCAGGCCCCTGGATCCGGATGCGCGGGGTCGGATCCGGATGCGCGCATCCGACCTCGCGGGTGCCCCCGTCAGCGGTAGTCGTCGCGGGAGAGGCCGTAGGCCTTCAGCTTCTCGTACAGG
>DAOMFN010000024.1:0-3127 GCA_035429785.1 Anaeromyxobacteraceae bacterium | reverse complement strand
CCGTCAGCGGTAGTCGTCGCGGGAGAGGCCGTAGGCCTTCAGCTTCTCGTACAGGTTCCGCTCGGCGATCCCGGCGGCCCGGGCCACCTCGCCGACCTTCCCGCGGTGCTGCCGGAGGAGCCGCGTGAGGTACTCGCGCTCGAAGCGCTCCACGAGCCGGGCTCGCGCGTCGAGGAGCGGCAGGGAGAACTCCTCGGGCGCGGCCAGCGCCGCAGGGGCCTCCGCGGCTCGCCCCAGGAGCGGGGCCACGGCGTCCCAGCCCATGAGGGCGGCGCGCTCGCAGAGGTTCCGGAGCTCCCGCACGTTGCCCGGCCAGGCGTAGCTGCGCGCCGCCGCCAGCACCTCCGGCGGCGGGAGCGGGACCGTCCGCCCCAGCCGCTCGGCGAAGGAGCGGAGGAAGTGATCGACGAGCGCCGGCACGTCGTCCGGCCGCTCGCGGAGCGGCGGGAGGCGCAGCGGGATCACGTTGAGCCGGTAGTAGAGGTCGTCGCGGAAGCGCCCCTCCTTCACGAGGTCCTCGAGGTCGCGGTTGGTCGCCGCCACCACCCGGACGTCCACGCGTTCCGCCCGCTCCCCGCCCACCCGCGAGATCTCGCGCTCCTGCAGCGCGCGGAGCAGCTTCGCCTGCACCGCGAGATCGAGGTCGCCCACCTCGTCGAGGAAGAGGGTCCCGCCCTCCGCCTGCTGGAAGCGCCCCTGCCGCCGGGCCACCGCGCCGGTGAAGGCACCCTTCTCGTGGCCGAAGAACTCCGACTCCATGAGCTCCCGCGGCACGGCCGTGCAGTTCACGGCCACGAACGGCCGTGCGCGCCGGGCCGACCGCTTGTGGAGCGCGCGGGCCACGAGCTCCTTGCCGGTGCCGGTCTCGCCGCGGAGAAGCACGCTCGCGTCGGAGTCGGCCACCTGCTGGACGACCCGGAAGACCTCCTGCATCGCCGGCGAGTCGCCGACCAGCTCCTCGAATCCCGCCACCCGGTCGAGCTCGCCCTTCAGCCGCTCCAGGTCGCGCCGGGCGCGCTCGTGCGAGACCGCCTGGCCCAGCACGAGCGCCAGCTCGTCCCACCGGATGGGCTTCACGAGGTAGTGGTGGGCGCCGTGCCGCAGCGCCTGGACCGCCGTCTCCACGGTGGCGTGGGCCGTCACGAGCACCACCGGCAGCGACGGGCGCTCGACGTGGACCCGGCGCATGAGCTCGATGCCGTCCATGTCGGGCATCTTGAGGTCGGTGACCATCGCCAGCGGGTCGAGCTCCCCGATGCGGGAGAGCGCCTCCGCCCCCGAGGACGCCACCACGACGTCGAACCCCTCCAGCCCCAGGTTCGCGCGTCCGACCTTTCGCGTCCCCGGGTCGTCGTCGACGAGGAGCACGAGCCCCTGGGCGCTCACGCGGTCGCCTCCGCGGCGACGGGCGCGAGCCGCCGGACCGGGAAGCGCAGCGTGGCCACCGTGCCGCCCCCTTCTCGGCGCGCCAGGCCGAAGGCGGCCCGGTGCATGCCGGCGGCCCGCTGGACCACGAGCAATCCGAGCCCGGTGCCGTGCGCCTTGGTGGTGACGAAGGGGCGCTGGACCTCCTCCAGCCGGTCCTCGGGGATGCCGCAGCCCCGGTCCCGGACCTCGACGACCACCGTCCCCTCCCCGCCGCTGGCCTCGAGCCGGCTCGCGAGCTCCACCGGGGCGTCGCCCCCGGCGTCGAAGGCGTTCGCGAGCAGGTTCACGAGCGCGTCGGTGACCATCGGGCCGTCGAGGTCGAGGGGAGGCAGGTCCTTCGCGAGCTCCAGCCGGACCGCGTCGGCGGGGAGGCCTCGCGCCAGGGCCGCCTTCTGGGCCGCGTCCCGGAGCACGCGGTTCACCATCGACGGCGAGTAGACCGGCTCCACCGGGCGCGAGACCTGGAGGAGCTCGCCCACGAACCGGTTCACCCGCTCCACCTCCTCGCGGATGAGCCCGGAGTACTCCGCGACGTCGGGGTCCCCGGGCAGCCGGCGCGCGAGGTACTGGGCGGCGCCGGCGATGGCGTTCAGTGGATTTCGCAGCTCGTGGGCCACCTGGGCCGACATCTGGCCGAGGCCGGCGAGCCGCTCGGCGTCGAGGAGGCGGGTCTCGAGGTTGCGGCGCTCGGCGATGTCGCGGATGACCATCACCGTTCCCAGGTACGCGCCCTCGGGCGATCGCACCGGGGCGTAGGTGGTCTCGTAGCGCCCCTCCTTCTCCTTGATGATGGAGTGGGCCGGGCCGGAGTCGTCGCCGGAGCGCAGCCAGCCCATGACCCGGTCGAGCATGCCCTGGGCCGCGGTGGGGTGGCAGTCCTTCAGGCCGCCCCCGGGGCCCTCCGACAGGTTGCGGAGCACGCGCGCCGACTTGTTCACGAGCGCGATCCGGTCGCGGGCGTCGATGAAGATCACGCCGTCGGCCATCGAGTCGACGAGCGCCTGCATCACGTCGAGCTCGGCGCGCCGCGCCGCCCGCTCCGCCTCGGTGTCGGCGAGAGCGACCGCCAGGGCGCGGTTCCGCTCCCCGAGCGCGCGGAGCAGCACCCCCAGCGCCGCCGCGCCGATGGCCATGGAGAACAGCGCCACGCCCGCCGTTCGCCAGGCGGAGGCGGCCAGCATCGCGTCGAGCGAGGCGACGTCGCGGAGGAACAGGAAGGCGGTGGCGCCGGCGACGACGGCCGCGAGCGCCACGAGCACCGCGGCGATCCGTGCCTCGGGCCCCAGGTCGCGGAACATGGCGGCATCCTACCGCGGTTCCGGCCTCCCCCAGAGCCAGGTTCCCACGGCGGCGAGCGCCACGCCCGCCACGGCGACCGGTACACCCGGGCCGACGACGAGCAGCGTGACGAGGAAGCTCGCCGCCATGCCGATGACCGCGAACCGCTTCCCCCGGCGGGACACGCGCCCCCCGTCGTCCCACGCCCGGAGCGGTGGGCCCCAGCGCGGGTGGTCGAGCAGGCGGGCCCGCCAGGCCGGGGCGCCCTTGCCCAGTGCCCATGCCCCCAGGATGAGGAAGATCGTGGTGGGGAGGAGCGGCAGGAACGCGTTGGCGATGCCGATGGCGACGAGCACGACGCCGAGAGCGCGCCAGGCGAGGATGCGGGGCGTGAGCCGGGGCTCCGGGGCGTCCATGACCG
>DAOMFN010000023.1:6907-11923 GCA_035429785.1 Anaeromyxobacteraceae bacterium | reverse complement strand
CCAAGGCAAACGCCGCTTTTGCTTTCGCAATCGGCCGTGATGGCGCTGGTCACACAACAGGCGTTTTCTCCCGCGTTTCCTGGGCAGAAGGCTTCCTCGGGACCCGCCTTGCGGTGGGGCGACTTGGGCGCGTCCGGACTGCAGACGCCGCCGATCGTGTCGCATGGGACGGCTTGAGCTCGCGTCGTGCCGCTGTCAGGTGCGCCCGGAGCGGAGCCGCCGGTCCGGAGCGATCGCTGGAGGAGCTTCGCGAAGGTCGTCGCGGACGGGGGGCGGTCGGCGGGCTTCTTCGCGCAGGCCAGGGCCACGGACGAGACCAGGTCCGGCCACGCCGAGAGCTCCGGGCGCACGTCGGTGAGCGGGGGGACCGGCGCCCGGGCCTGGAGCCGGATCATCTCGTCGGCCGACGGGGCGGTGAACGGGGGGCGCCCGGCGAGCATGCGCCAGGCCACGAGCCCGAGGGAGTAGACGTCGGAGCGCGCGTCCACGGCGCGCCCGAAGGCCTGCTCGGGGGAGAGGTAGTCGGGCGTGCCCACGACCATGCCCGCCTCGACCCCCTCGCCGTTCGCTCCCCCGGCGACGCCGAAGTCGAGGATCTTGACCACCGGCGCCTGCCCGGACGCGCCGTGGAGGAACACGTTCTCCGGCTTGAGGTCCCGGTGGACGACCCCCTGGTCGTGGGCCGCCTGCAGCCCGGCGCAGACCTGGAGGAGGATGCCGATGGCCTCCGCCGGGGGGAGCGCCCCGCGGCGCCGCAGCCGGTCGAAGAGCCCCTCGCCCTCGAGGAGCTCCATGGCGATGAAGCAGGTGCGCCCCTCCTCCCCGCCGTGGTCGAGCACCCGCACCACGTTCTCGTGACGGACGAGCCCGGCGATGGAGCCCTCGCACAGGAAGCGGCGCACCACCTCCGGTGAGCCGGAGAGGTCGGGCCGCAGGACCTTCAGGGCCACGTCGTGGCGGGTCCGGGTGTCCTCGGCGACGTAGACCGCCGCCATCCCGCCGGAGGCGAGGTGGGCCGAGATCCGGTAGCGCCCGGCCACGACGGTCCCGAGGAGCGAGTCGGGCTGGAAGGGCGTGCCGCCCCCCAGGCTCACGTCCACGTCCGGCAGCGTGGGTGCCGCGCGGGTCACCGGGAGACTCTACCACCCTGCGTGACGCCGCAGGCGAGGTCAGGCGTCGCGGGGGCGCCGTCCGTGACGGGCGGTGATCACGGTGGCGATGCCGCCCCGGACCATGAAGTCGCCCTGGACCTCGATCCACCGGGGGCGAAGGGCCCGGACGAGGTCGTCGCAGATGTCGTTCGTGACCTTCTCGTGGAAGGCGCCCTCGTTCCGGTAGCTCCAGAGGTAGAGCTTGAGGCTCTTCAGCTCGACGCACAGCTTCGCCGGGACGTAGCGGATGCGGATGGTGGCGAAGTCGGGCTGGCCGGTGAGGGGGCAGAGGCAGGTGAACTCCGGCGCCTCCATCGCGATCTCGTAGGGGCGGCGGGGGTTCGGGTTCGGGAAGACGTCGAGGCTGCGGGACGGCTTGGTGGCCATGGCGGGGGGAATCTAGCACCCGCCCGGAGGCTGCGCCGCGTGGAAGTCGTCGTCGCGGTGGAAGGCCTCGAGCTTCCGCCAGAGCGTGTTCCGGGCGATCCCCAGGACCCGGGCCGCCTCCGTCTGGTTGCCGCGGCACGCCTCGACCACGGCGAGGATGTGGCGGCGCTCCACCGTCGCGAGCGGCTCCAGCGCGGTCGGGCCGTGCTCCTCCGGGTGGCCGGCAGGGGAGGAAGAAGTGGCCCGAAGGCCCCTGCGACCGACGACGGCCTCGACGAGCTCCGCCGGCAGGTCCTCGAGGGTGACTGCGGGCCCCTTCGCCAGGGCGCCCGCGTGCCGGACCGCGTTCACGAGCTCGCGGACGTTGCCGGGCCAGCGGTGCTCCAGGAGCGCATGCGCCGCCTCGTCGTCGAAGGTCTCGGCGGGCCCGGGCAGGTGGCAGAGGACGTCGGTCGCGAGCGGGAGGATGTCGTCGGGCCGGTCCCGGAGCGCCGGGACCCGGAGGCCGAACACCTTGAGGCGGTAGTAGAGGTCCTCCCGGAACGAGCCGTCCTTCACCGCGGCGGCGAGGTCCCGGTGGGTGGCGGCGATCACCCGCACGTCCACGTGCGACGACGTCGTGGCGCCCACCCGGCGAACCTCCCCGTCCTGAAGGACGCGCAGGAGCTTCACCTGCACGGGCAGGGGCAGGTCCCCGATCTCGTCGAGGAGGATGGTGCCCCCGTTCGCCTCCTCGAAGAGGCCGCGCTTCTCGGTCACCGCGCCGCTGAAGGCCCCGCGGACGTGCCCGAAGAGCTCGCTCTCGATGAGATCGGCGGGCATGGCCCCGCAGTTCACGGCCACGAAGCTGGAGGCGGACCGCGGACCGGAGGCGTGCAGCGCCCGGGCCACGACCTCCTTCCCGGTCCCGGTCTCGCCCGCGATCACCACCGGTGCATCGGAGGCGACGATCAGCGCGGCCAGGCGGAGGAGCGCGCGCATCGCGCCGCTCTGCGCGACGAGCCGTCCACAGGGGCGCAGCGCCGATCCGGCGAGATCGCGGCACCGGTCGCAGAGGTGTCGCACGCCCGAGAACGGGCTGCTGCACGGCCGCTCCCTCTCGCCGGCGCTCATGGCCGCTCCATATGCGCCAGAATGTCGCACCCGGCACGTCCCTCGGCGAAACGACGCGAAACTCGGTGAACACTTACTATCCGTGAAAACACGGCAAGCGCTCGTGGGTCACGAGCCGTTTGCCCCCGGGTCGTGGGACGGATCCGGTGGCTTCCTGCGGTGTGTAGCGCGCCCCGCGCCCCCGCCGGCGGCACGCCCGCGCGGGCACGCTCCTCGCAACGCGTCCCCGTGGATGCCCCGGGGCCTGTCGCTCCGGCGCGACCCGGCGCGCGTGCGCCAGCGAGGGAGCCATGGGAAACCGGATCGATCGGATCGCCTTGCAGGTGGCGCGCGTGCTCGTGGCCACGACCCTCGCCGGAGCCCTCCCGGCAGGGGCCGTGGCGCAGTCGGCCTGGCCGGTGACGCTGCAGGTGGAGAGCGCGGTGCGCCCGGCCTCCGGCCCCGCGACGGCCGTCTCCACCTTCCGTTACATGGTGAACCTCGACAACACCGGGACCACCGTGCAGCGGTCGCCGGCGGACGGCTGCAGCCCGGCCAGCCCCGGCTACCCCGCCTCCTGCACCTGGACCTCGATCGCCGGGGTGCCCGGCTCGTCCCCCGTGGTGGCCCAGGGCACGCAGGCCGACCTGCCGATCTCGCTGCCCGACGGGCGCTACCTCGTGTCGGTGCTCGCCGACGGCTACAAGCTGGACGGCGTCCACTTCACCGTGAGCGGAGGGGGCACCGGCGTCACCGTGCGGATGCAGCCCTACCCGCTCCCGGCGGCCACCATCCAGGCGTCGGTCTTCGAGGACATCTCGCCCGTGAACGGCGCGCCCGACCTCCCGGCCGAGCACGGCCTGGCGGGGTTCCAGGGGAAGATCACCGACTACCTCGGCGAGGTGACGACGGACCTCTTCGGGAACCCCCTCTGCACCGAGTACCAGCGCGACGCGAGCGGCCAGGTCGTTTTCGACGCCGACGGCGCGCCGGTGGTGGCGGTCCAGGGAGGCGCCTGCCTGAGCAAGTGCTGGGTGGTGTCGAACGGCGTGGACGTCGGGACCGTCCCCCCGGTGGACGCCTTCCGCTGTCCCACGACCACCTCCGGCACCGACGGCTTCCCCGCCGGGCTCGTCGTGGAGGGAAAGCTCGTCATCCCCAACCTCGGGCCCAACCGGTACGCGCTCTCCATCTCCCCCCCCAACGGCTCGGGCTTCGTCCAGACCACGACGCTGGAAGGCAACCTCGACTGGGACGCCTGGGTGATGGAGGGCGCCACCGGGCTCGACACCGAGTTCGTCGTCGCCGGCGAGCCCTTCCCGGCGGTCTTCTTCGGCTACGTGCCCGGTCCCTCGCTGAACCGGATGGCCGCCGGATCGGCGCCGGGGCGCATCACCGGCGTCGTCGAGGCGGTCAAGATCTACGTCCCGACGAAGGGCGGGGTGGCCAACCTCCCGGGCACGATCTGGGGCGGGCTGGCGGGCGCGAAGATCGACCGCCCCATCCCGAACCCGTGGGTGACCCTCACCGACCTCACGAACGGGGACACGGTGGTCTGGGTGGGTCGCGGCGCCGCCGACGGCTCCTTCGCGATCGAGGGCGTCCCGGCGGGCAACTACTCGCTCACCTGGTGGGACGAGAAGCTGAACTACATCCTCGACCTCACCACCGTCACGGTGGGTGCGGGCGAGACCGTCGACCTCGGCATCCTGCCCCTCACCGGGTGGTGGACCCGCATCGAGGGGTACGTCTTCGAGGACACGAACCGCAACGGCGTGATGGACCCCGGAGAGCGGGGGATCCCCGGCTACACGCTGACGATGCGCAAGCGGGAGAACTCCCTCATGGACCGCGGCGCGACGGTGGTCACGACCGACGCCTCCGGTCACTACGTGGCCGAGAACGCCTACCCCATGACGCAGTGGCTGGTGCTCGAGGCCTACGACGACCAGTTCTACACCACCGGCGTCACCTACCAGGCCGACAACCAGCCCACGCCGACCACGCACAAGGGCGCGGGCGTGGACGTCAGCGTGCTCCCCATCATCGGCCTCTCCGGACGCATCGACTGGGGCAAGCACCGCTACGATCCCACCGGGACGAACGGGGTCGACCCCCAGAACGGCGGCATCGTGGGGACGGTGTCCTACGACACCACCCGCAACGAGCTCGACCCGCGCTACGCCGCCGCCGAGGACTGGCAGCCGGGCATCTCCGGGCTCACCGTCGAGCTCTGGACGCCGGTCGACTGCGGCACGAACGCCGGCGCCGCCTGCGACGCCACCGGCTGGTACGAGCTCGCGAGCGACGGCTCCTACGCCAAGGGGAAGCTCCTCAACACCTACGTGACCGAGTCCTGGCAGCGCCCCGCCGGGTGCACCGTCCG
>DAOMFN010000023.1:2556-6807 GCA_035429785.1 Anaeromyxobacteraceae bacterium | reverse complement strand
GACCCCACCGGCCGCCCCGTCTACAAGGTCACGCGCGAGGAGGACATCAACATCGGGAACGGCGACGCCTTCGTGCCCGCCGCCCCGCCGCCGGCCTGCGCCGGGCCGCTCCACATCGTGGACCTGGCCGGCTCCGGCACCGACGGCTACCCGGCGCTGTCGCTCCCCGGCGGCATCACCGTCCCCGCCTCGAGCCCCACCGAGAATCCGACGTTCCTCGACATCGGCGGGTCGCCCTACGAGGGGCAGGCGCGCCCGCTCTGCAACGTGAAGCTCGTCGGCCTGCAGAACGGCCGGTCGATCGTCCCGGTCTTCAACCTCTTCACCGACGTTCCCCTCCCCACCCGGTTCTGGGGGCTCATCGTCGACGACCTCACCTTCTCCGCCGACCCGCGCTCGCTCCTCTACGGCGAGAAGGCCGGCATCCCCTTCGCTCCGGTGGGCATCTACGACTACACCGACCGGCTCGTGACCACCGTGGAGTCCGACTTCAACGGGCTCTTCGACGTCCTGCTGCCGTCCTCGAACCGGATCAACTGCCCCACGCCGTCCGGGGTCTGCGCCAACCTGTACCGATTCGTGGGGAACGACCCGGGCGTCCCGGGCCGGCTCAACCTGAACTACCGCCCCGAGTACCGGACCATCGCCGCCGAGTTCGAGGCCATCCCCGGCCTGCTCGTCCCGGCCGACCTCGCCCCCACCCAGGTGGGCGTGACGGTCCAGGTCCCGGGTGGCCAGCCCAACTCCGTGACCTGCGCCCTCGATCCGGCCGCCCCCCAGCTCTTCGCCGTCGACCGGCCCTACGTCTCCGCCGCGGCCGGTCGCTCCATCGTCATCCGGGGCACCGGGTTCGGCGCGAGCGGCCAGGTCTCGCTGGACGGGACCGCGCTCCCGGCGTCGGCCATCACCTCCTGGAGCAACACCCAGATCGGCCTCACCCTCGCCGCGAGCACGGCGGTGGGGCCCCGGCAGCTCCAGATCACCGCCGCGAACGGCCAGCGCACCGTGAACGGCATCACCGTCCACGTCCTGGGCGGCACGTACAACCCGGCCCTTTACGAGGTCGGCCCGGGCAAGACCTACGCGCCGGTGGAGTCGCTCCCCGCCGTCGCCGACCACGCCATCCAGCGGGCCCTCGACGACGCCGCGACCTTCGTGGCGGCCTCGAACGCCAACGCGAACCGCGGCGCCCTGGTGGTCGTCTACCCGAACGCGCCCAGCGTGAACCCCCGCCAGAACCCGCGCGGCGCCTACTACGAGAACCTGATCGTGACGAGCCGCGTGAAGCTGCAGGGCGTCGGCCCCGGCAGCCCGGACGGCTCCGTTCGCGGGTCGATCATCGACGGCGCGGCCTTCGCCGGCGACAGCCCGGTGGCCACCGACTGGTACGCCCGCATCGGCGCCGCCGCCTGGGACGGCAACCAGGCCGTCAACGACGGCGCGGTGATCTCGATCTACGTGCCGGCCGACCTCGCCTCGAACACCGCCGCCGAGCGCCGCCGGGCCTTCCCCTCCGGCGCCTTCAACGCCCTCACGGCTCCCTCCATCGACGGCTTCGACCTGCGCGGCGGCAACCAGCAGGGCTTCCCCGGCAACATCAACGTCATCGGCGGCGGCCCCACCGGCCTGCCGGGCGGGCTCGTCACCCAGGGCGGCGCCATCTTCGCGAACGCCTGGGCCCGCAACCTCCAGATCACGAACAACGTGGTCCAGAACAACGGCGGCGCCTACGGCACCATCCGCATCGGCACGCCCGACCTCCCCGATCCGGACAACCAGAACGAGGGCGTCCGCATCGTCGGGAACCGGATCGTCGCCAACGCCGGGACGAACCTGGCCGGTGGCATCGGCATCTTCGCCGGCGCCGACGGCTACGAGATCGCGCGCAACGACGTGTGCGGGAACTTCTCGGCGGAGTACGGCGGCGGGGTCGGGGTCTACGGGTTCAGCCCCGGCGGGCGCATCCACCACAACCGCATCTGGTTCAACCGGTCCTACGACGAGGGCGGCGGCGTGATGATCGCGGGGCAGCTGCCCGCCAGCCCCGCTTCGCTCTCGCCCGGCTCCGGCGCGGTGGACATCTTCGCGAACGTCATCCAGTCGAACCTGTCCAACGACGACGGCGGCGGCATCCGGTTCCTGATGGCCGGGAACTTCCCGATGAACGTCTACGACAACTTCATCGTGAACAACGTCTCCACGCACGAGGGCGGCGGCGTGTCGCTGAACGACGCCCCGAACGTGCGGTTCTTCAACAACACGGTGATGAAGAACCTCACCACCGCCACGGCCGCCACGAGCAACGGGCAGCCGGCGCCGGCCGGCCTCTCCAGCTCGCTCAACAGCGCCATGCTCCAGGCGACGCTGCCCGCCGGGTCGCCGGCCTGGAGCGACCCGCTGCTCTTCAACAACGTCTTCTGGGACAACCGGGCCGGCACGCGGTCCGGTGGGACGGTCACGGGGCTCGGGCTGCCGACGGACACCACGCCCATCGTGAACTGGGACCTGGGAACGGCCGACGGGTCGGGGCTCCTCTCGCCCACGAACTCGCTCCTCCAGGTGACCACCGGCACGGCCACGTCGCTCACGAACCGCGTGGGCGCCGACCCCGGCGTGGTCGCGACCTACGACACGTCGGTCGCGTTCGCCCCCTGGCGCAACAACCCCGCCTTCATGGACGCCATCCTGGTCGCGGTGGACCTCCCGCCGAACCAGATGGGGAACTACCACCTCGCGAGCGCCTCCTCGCCGGCCGTGAACGGCGGCGCGGCGTCGAAGGCGGGCGTGGCGGCCCCGGCGTTCGACATCGACGACAACCCGCGCCCGTTCCCGGCCGGCGGCGCCTTCGACATGGGCGCGGACGAGTTCGGCTCCACGGGCGGCGGCGGCGGCGGCGGCGGGGGAGGCGGGGGAGGCAACCCGGTCGTCCCGACGCTGGCCATCCTCGACAACTTCAACCGCGCCAACTCGAACAACCTGGGAGGGAACTGGAGCCAGGGGACGATCCTCGGCGCGGCGGCAATCCGCGTGAACTCGAACCAGGCGTCGGACGTGCTGCTCGCCGGCCAGGCCGTCTGGAACGGTGCCGGGAGCACCTTCGGCTCAGCCCAGGGGGCGGCCTTCACCTTCGCCAATGCTCCGCTCGCGAACACCTCGCTGGTGCTCAAGGCCAGCGGCGGGACGGCGAACCTCCCGCTCCGCTTCGTCCGCGTCCGCTACACCGCCGGATCCTTCCGGGTGGAGGCGACCGCGAACGCAGGCCTCTCCTACACCTCGCTCGGCCAGTTCACGGCCAGTCCGGTGGCGGGGAACACGCTCACCGCCGCAGGCAACGCGGATGGCACCGTGGACGTGTGGCTGAACGGCGCATGGCTGGGCCGCTCCGCCACCTCGAACCTGGGCGCCGGCCGCATCGGCATCCAGCTCCCGGCGGGAGCGCGGATCGACGACTTCCGCGGCGGAACCCTTCCCTGAGACCGGAACCACACCAAGGAGACGCGTCATGACGGACAAGGCATCTCGCAGGCGGATCGATCGGCGACGGTTCCTCCAGGGTGCGGGGGCGGCGCTCCTGGCCACGGCGGGCGTGGGGCTCGTCCCCCACCCGCTGCGGCGGGCGCTCCTCCCGGTCGGCGTGGGGACGGCCGCGGCGGCCGAGCCGTTCGACCTCTTCTACGCCGGCACCGACGGCTGGATCTCGCTCCCGGCGTCCCCGGCCCTCGGGTACTTCCACCCCGACAGCTATGCCCCGCCCGGCTTCAGCACCTACGTCTTCGGCTTCCGCAACGTCACCGGGCTCACCGAGGCGCAGCGGAACCTCCAGAAGAACCACGCCCAGCACCCGGCGCCCCTGTTCTGGGTGACCGAGGGCACGTCGTTCAAGGTCCAGCTCACCAACCTGGGCCTGGCCCAGCGGCCGGACCTGTTCGACGAGCACACCATCCACTGGCACGGGTTCAGGAACGTCATCCCCTTCTTCGACGGCGAGCCGACCGGCTCGGTGTCGGTGCCGGCGGGGACGTTCTTCACCTACGTGTTCCGGCCCCATCACCCCGGCACGTACATGTTCCACTGCCACGTGGAGGACGTGGAGCACGTCCACATGGGGATGACCGGGCTGGTCTTCGTCCGGCCCACCATGGGCCCGAAGTTCGCCTACAACGACGCGGCCACCGCCTTCGACCGGGAGTACGCGATGTTCCTGTCGGAGGTCTGGGCCGAGTCCCACTGGGCCGACGCCCACATCCAGCT
>DAOMFN010000023.1:0-2456 GCA_035429785.1 Anaeromyxobacteraceae bacterium | reverse complement strand
GACCGACTCGAGCACGCTCGTCAGCACCGTCTCCTTCGGCGCCGGCGAGAGCATCGACGCGATCTTCACGGCGCCGGCGCACTCCGGCGGAGCCGGCCCCGACCGCTACGTCCTCTACAACCGGAACTTCCAGCGATCGAACAACCTCGCGCCGGGCGGCTTCGGCGGGCAGCGGACGGAGGTCCGGGTCTACCCCAGGAACACGCTGCCTCCCCAGTCGATCCCCAACGAGCTCACCGGAAACGTCTAGGACGCAAGGAGGGATGGACATGCGCGCAGCGAATGCGAAGGGAACGGGTCGGTGGGTGGTCCGCACGGGTGGCGCCCTGCTGGCCGCGGCCTCGCTGGCCTGGGCGGCGCCTGCGCCGGCGGCCACCGAGGGCGTCGTCTGCACGGACGGCGTCCTCGACGCCACGACCGGCACGCGGACGTTCAACCTGGCCACCGCCACCGGCTACGTCGTCCTGCCCGACGGGAACACTGCGTTCATGTGGGGCTACGCGCCGGCCGGTGGCGCCTTCCAGCACCCCGGTCCGGTGCTCTGCGCCAACCAGGGCGAGACCGTGGTGGTGGTCCTCAACAACGGCGGTCTCCCGGAGGCCGCCTCCATCGCCTTCCCCGGCCAGGAGGGGGTCCTCGCCAACGGGGCCCCGGCGCAGCCCCAGTTCGACGGCGGCGGCGCGCTCACCTCGCTCGTCCCGGCGGCGGCGCCGGGTGGCGGCGTGACCTACAGCTTCGTCGCGGCCCGGCCGGGCACGTTCGTCTACGAGAGCGGGACCGCGCCCTGGAAGCAGGTCCGCATGGGGCTCTTCGGGGCGCTCGTCGTGCGCCCGGCGCTCGGCGCCGGGTACGCCTACGACCGCACCGACAGCCAGTACGTCCCGGCCGAGGAGTTCATGGTCCTCCTCTCCGAGATCGACCCCTACCAGCACGACGCGGCCCAGCGGAACAAGCCGTTCAACCTGACGACCTACCACCCGCGCTACTGGTTCGTGAACGGGCGGGGGTTCCCCGACAGCATCGCCGACAACGGCGCGACGTGGCTGCCCACGCAGCCCTACGGCGCGCTCGCCCGGATCCAGCCCAAGCCTCCCGGCACGCTGCCCGGCCTCATCCGCTACCTCAACGTGGGAACGGAGGACTTCCCCTTCCACCCCCACGGCAACAACGGCCTCGTGATCGGCCGCGACGGCCACCCGGTGGCCGGGCCCGCGGGCGAGGACCTGTCCTTCGAGAAGTTCGCCATCAACATCGGGCCCGGCCAGACCTGGGACGTCGTCTTCCGGTGGTACGACGCCGAGGCCTACACCCCGGACAACTTCCCCGTCACCGTGCCGAGCCTCGCCAACGTGACGCTGGGGATGTTCTACGGGGGCACGCCGTTCCTGGGAGTGCCCGCCGTCCTTCCACCGGGAGTGAGCACCCTCAACCAGTGCGGCGAGTACTGGATCATCTCCCACAACCACGCCCTGTACCAGATCACCTCCTGGGGCGTGAACATGACCGGCCCCATCACCTACCTGCGGATCGATCCGCCCGGCGGCTGTCCGTAGCCCGGGAGAACGCCATGACCCACGCACTCCGGCAGCCGTTCCTCCTCGGCCTCCTCCTCCTCGCGGCAACCACCCCGGCGGCGGCGTTCGACCTCGTCGCGAAGCCGGTGACCACCACGATGCCCGACGGTGCGAGCCTCGTCGTCCTCGCCTACGTCACCGCGCCCGACACGACCGTGGCGCCTCCGGGCGGGCCGGTCCTCACGGTGAACCAGGGCGACACCGTGACCGTGAACCTGACGAACGGGCTCGCCGAGTCGACGGGCATCCACTTCCAGGGGCAGCCGATCGTCCCGGACCTGGCCGGCATCGCGCCGGGCGCCACCGGGACCTACACCTTCACGGCCTCGAGCCCCGGGACCTTCCTCTACGAGGCCGGGCTCGTTCCCGGGACGGAGCACCAGGCGGCCCGCGGGCTCCACGGCGTGCTGATCGTCCGCCCGACGGACGCCCCGGCGCAGGCGTACGCCTCATTGGCGACGGCCTTCGACGACGAGGCGATCCTGGTGCTGGGCGAGATCGACCCCGCCCTCCACGCGTCCGCCAGTCCGGCCGCCTTCGACCTGCGCGACTACCAGCCCTGGTACTTCCTCCTGAACGGCAAGGCCTACCCGGCGACCGATCCCATCCCCACCGCCCCCGGGCGGCGGGTGCTCATCCGCTTCGCGAACGCGGGCCTGCAGCAGCACTCGATGACGCTGCTCGGCGCACAGATGCTCCTCGTGGGGAAGGACGGCAACGAGCTCGCACATCCGGTCCTCCGGGTGGCGGAGACCATCGCGCCGGGGGAGACGCTCGACGCCATCGTCACCGTCCCGGCGGGCACGGCGTCCGGGGTCAAGCTGGCCGTCTTCGACGGGAGCCTGAAGCTCCACAACGGCCGCGCGGCGGGGTTCGGCGGCA
>DAOMFN010000022.1:10218-11985 GCA_035429785.1 Anaeromyxobacteraceae bacterium | reverse complement strand
TCGCCCGGATCCTCCCCTCCTTCCTGACGAGGCGGGCGGTGAAGCCCGGGGGATCGCGGTGAGCCCCGCGCATCCGGGGCCTGCGCCGGCCGCGCCGAGGGCCACCCTGGCCGTCCCGGCGGCCACCGCCCGCGCGCTCCTCGCGGGCTTCGAGGCCCTCGGGCTCGACGGGGCGGCGCTGCGCCGCGCGTCCGGGGTCTCCTCGGCGGACCTCGCCGATCCGTCCGCCGCGCTGCCGGCGACGGTCTTCCCCGCGCTCTGGCAGGAAGCGTTCCGCCAGGCGCGCCGCGAGGAGCTGGCCACCGAGGTGGGGCTCGCCATCCCCTTTGGCGCCTTCGGCGCGCTCGACTACCTGGCCGGAAGCTCGCCCACTGTCGAGGCGGCCTTCCACTCGCTGCGCGGCCACTTCCGGCAGGTGGCCCACGTGACGCTCGAGATCGCGTCCGACGCCCGCGGCGCGGACGTCCGGATCGTGAACACCGAGCCCTTCCCGGGCCAGGAGATCTCCGACGAGATGACGGTGGCCATCCTGGTCGCCCGCTTCCGGGCGGACGCCGCGTCCTTCCACCCGGCCGCGATCCGGCTCACCCGGGCCCCGCCCGCCCGGCCCGGCCGGCACGAGGCGCTCCTGGGTGCCCCGGTGGCCTTCGGCTGCTCCGCCGCCGGCCTGGAGATCCCCGCCGCGTCCTGGAAGGCCCCCATGCGCCGGGCCGACCCCGCGCTCCAGGAGACGCTGCGGCAGCTGGCGAGCCGGCTCGACCTCGGCCCGGAGGCCGACGACCTCGAGACGGCCATCCGGGCCCGGCTGCGCTCGCTGCTCCCCGATGGCGGCGCCGACGCGTCCTCGGTGGCGCGGATGCTCGGGCTCTCGGAGCGCACGATGAACCGGAGGCTGGCCGAGCGCGGCAAGACCTGGCGCACCGTCCTCGACGCCTTCCGGGAGGCCGAGGCGGAGCGGCTGCTCGCCTCGGGCCGGCTCGGGCTGGCCGACGTCGCCTTCCGCCTGGGCTTCTCCGACCAGACCGCCTGGAACCGGGCCTTCAGGCGATGGAAGGGGATGTCGCCGACGGAGTGGCAGGAGTCGCGGTCGGGTCCCCGAGCGCCCGGGCGGCGCTCCTGACCCGGCCGAAGGTGGACGTGCCGGCGACGGCGGCGGTGCAGAGGACCCCCGACATGAGCGCCCCGCCGATCCCGAGCATGAGCGCGTCGGCGCCGGCGAGGTAGAGCCCCGGCACCGGCGTCCGCGCCTGGAGCCACGGGCGGGAGAACCGCTCGGGCGTGGCGGGCAGCCCGTAGATCTCGCCACCCGGGTGGCCGGTGAAGTGCGCCGTCGAGAGCGGCGTGGACACCTCCCGGTGGACCACGAGCGCGGAGAGGCCGGGGATGCGCCGCTCGGCCGAGGCGAGCAGCGCGTCGGCGATCCGCTCCTTCAGCGCCGCGTACTCCGCGCCGCGCCGCATCCACGCCGTTCCTGCCCAGGGCTCGAAGTGGCGGGCGTCGATCCCGGCCACGATCTCGGCAGTGTGTGCGCGGGCCTCCGGGTCCTTCATGGACGGGAAGGAGAGGTAGGAGAGCGGAGCGTGGCCGGCGAGGAGCTCCCCGCCGCGCTCCCCCATCCGGTCCTGGTCGAGCTCGTCGTGGAGCCAGAAGTTCTCCCCGGAAACGCCCAGGCTCGCCGGCGAGCGCGAGAGCCCGAGGTAGAGCGAGACGTGGGACGTGCCCCGCGGCGCCGCGCGCAGGGCGTCGCGGAAGGGGAGCGGTACCTCC
>DAOMFN010000022.1:7268-10208 GCA_035429785.1 Anaeromyxobacteraceae bacterium | reverse complement strand
AGCCGGAGGAAGGTGGCCCGGGCGCCGGCGTCCGAGATCACGACCGGAGCGCGGAGCTCCTCCCCGGACGCGAGCCGGACGCCGACCGCGCGGCCGCCCTCGACGAGGATGCGCTCCACCTCCGCCCGGACGCGCACTGCGCCCCCCGCCGCCTCCACCACGCGCGTCGCGCCCTCGGCGATGCGGGCCGACGTGCCCGACGGGTACCAGGCCCCCTCGTGGTAGTGGCGGGTGATGACCGCGTGGGCCAGGAAGGCGCTCCGGGCCGGCGGCAGGCCGTAGTCGCCCCAGCGGGCGCCGAGGATCGCGCGGAGCCGGGGGTCGCGGACGTTCTCGTCGAGCCAGGAGCCGGTGGTGCGGCGCGCGAGCGAGAGCCTTCCCGCGAGGAGCGCGCGGGCGGCGGCAGCCAGCGGCGCCGGCGCGACCGACCCCATGCCGAGCACGCCCATCGCCGAGGCGGCGCGGTCCACGTCCCGGAAGAAGCGGTCGACGGCGCGGCGCTCCGCCGGGAAGGCGGTGACGAGGTCGTCGCGGAAGTTGCGCCGCCCCGCGCGGATGCCGAACTCGAACCCGGGGAAGACGAGCCGGTCGTAGGTCTCCGGCATGCGCGACCAGTGGACGCCCCCGCCGGTCGCCACCTGCATCGCGTCCCGCATCATGCCGGGAGCGCCCACCTCCCCCACGTAGTGGACGCCCACGTCCCACTCGAACCCGCCGCGGCGCGAGAAGGTGTGGGTGAAGCCCCCGGCGCGGAAGTGGCGCTCGAGCACGAGCACCTTGCGACCGTGCAACCGGGAGAGCAGTGCGGCGGAGGCGAGGCCTCCCATGCCGGAGCCGATGACGATGACGTCGGCGTCGTGGGCGGCGGTGCGGGGCTGGGCGGGGTTCTTCCTGTCGGTCACGTGTTCCTCCTCGGGCGCCCGGATCGGCGCCGGCGGGGAGGAGTGTGCCGGCGCGGGCCCGGCCGGGCTTTGCCGGACGCGACGACCTTCTGGCTGGACCGGACACGCCGGAGGCCGGTGGCGCGCCGGGCGCGGGGGAAGCGGCGGCGCCCTCAGGGCGGTCGCGGCCCGGGCAGGACGAAGCGGAGCCCGTTCGACACGGCGCCGGGGAAGACCGAGTCGTGCGTCTCGTCGGGCAGGACGTCGAGGCGGGTGCGGAGACCGGGCAGGGACCGGGACACGAGCAGGGCGTGGAAGGCGCGCAGGTCCTCCTGCATGTCCCGCTCCGCGTTGCCCTCCCGGGAGCCGACGGCCAGGTAGGCCGCGACCGGGAGGTCCTTGCGCGCCTCGAGGGCGGCCCGGGTCCGGGCGAGGACGTGGCGGTCGGCGTACCAGAGCGACGGGCTCACGGCGACGAAGGCGTCGAACGCGCCGGGGCGCTCGACCATCGTCCAGCAGGCGAGGAGCCCGCCGTAGGAGTGGCCGACCAGGACCCGGGGGCCGGTCGCGCCGTAGTCCCGCGCGGCGAGCGGCAGGACCTGCTCGACGAGGACGCGGACGAAGGCCGGGCCGCCTCCCGACACGACCTGGTAGGCCGGGCCGTATCCACCGGTGGGATGGGGCAGGGGCGTGTAGTCCCGTGTCCGGTTCGTGCGGTAGGTCTCCCGCGTGGTCTCGCCGTCGTACCCGACCCCGATCACGACGACCTCGTCGATCCAGCCCCGCTCGGCGAGGTGCTCCACGACGGCCCGGACGACCGGGAAGGCGTAGTCGCTGTCGAGCACGACGACGACCGGGCGGGTTCGGCCGGCGGGAGCGGGCGAGCGGGGGAGGGAGACGTCGAGCCGGTAGGAGATCCCGTTCGCACCGCGAAGCGTCCGGACCTCCGTGCGGGGAAGGGAGACCGGAGCCGCCCGGGCCACGCCGCCCAGCGAGACGGCGAGGGCGGCCGCGACGGCGACGAGGATACGGCCGCGGCCCGGGGACGGGTGCATGGCCGCAGGCTACACGAGGCCGCGCCGGTCCCGCCGCGCCGCCACTGCAAAAAGCCTTCGTTGACCCCCTCGACCACGCGAGGGAAGGGTGGCGGGGCGCCGGGCGTTGTATGTTCCGCCGCCATGTCGGACCTCGTCACCATCGGCGCCGGCACCACCGCCCCGGCGCCCGCGAAGCCGCCGCGCTGGCGCAACCCCTACCGGTCCCTCCCGGCGGCGCGCTGGGTGGTCCAGGGGCTGTACCTCGCCTTCCTGCTCCTCGTCGGCTGGGAGTTCGTGCGCTTCCACCAGCAGGCGGTGGGCACCGGCCCGGTGACCGTCGCCCGTCCCCCGGCGGTGGAGGCCTTCCTCCCCATCAGCGCGCTCGTCGGCCTGAAGCGCTTCGCGCTCACCGGCGTCTGGGACATGGTCCACCCCGCCGGGCTCACCATCCTCCTCGCCGCCATCGCCGGTGCGTTCCTGGCGCGCAAGGCCTTCTGCGGCTGGATCTGCCCGGTGGGCACGATCTCCCGCGGCCTCGAGTGGCTCGGGACGAAGCTCCTCTGGCGCCGCCGCTGGCCGCGCGTGCCGCGCTGGCTCGACCTCGGGATGTCGTCGGTGAAGTACCTGCTGCTCGGCTTCTTCGCCTGGGCCATCCTCTGGCAGATGCCGCTCGAGGCCCTCACGGGCTTCATGCGCTCGCCCTACAACGTGGCCGCCGACGCGAAGATGCTGCTCTTCTTCCTCGACCTGACCTCGACCGCGGCGCTCGTGCTCGGCGGGCTCGTGCTCCTGTCGCTCGTGGTGAAGAACGCCTGGTGCCGCTGGGGCTGCCCGTACGGCGCGCTGCTCGGCGTCTTCTCCTGGGGCTCGCCGTTCCGGATCGTCCGCGACACCGCCGCCTGCACCGACTGCGGCGCCTGCACCCGCTCCTGCCCGGTGGACATCCCGGTCCAGCACCGGCCGGTGGTGCGCTCGCCGGAGTGCACGGGCTGCCTCTCCTGCGTGGCCGCCGGGACCGTGCC
>DAOMFN010000022.1:5775-7168 GCA_035429785.1 Anaeromyxobacteraceae bacterium | reverse complement strand
CGGTTGCGCACGGCCTGCGGCGATGGTACGCCCCGAGGCCATGAGCCGCATCTACAAGTCGCTTCCCCCGAAGGGCACCGCGCTCGGCATCGCCTTCTCCGGCGGCCTCGACACCCGCTGCGCGGTGGCCTGGCTGGCCGAGCAGGGTCTCGCCGTCCACGCCTACACCGCCGACCTCGCCCAGCCCGACGAGGCGAACCCGGCCGACATCCCGCCCATCGCGCTCCAGCACGGCGCGGTGAAGGCGCGGCTCCTCGACTGCCGCGAGTCGATGGTGCGCGAGGGCATCACCGCCATCCAGTGCGGCGCCTTCCACCTCTCCTCGGGCGGCAAGAAGTACTTCAACACCACGCCGCTCGGTCGCGCCGTGACCACCACGGCCATCGTGCGCGCCATGCGCGAGGACGGCGTCCACGTCTTCGGCGACGGCTCCACCCACAAGGGCAACGACATCCAGCGGTTCTACCGGTACGGCATCCTCGTCGACCCCGACCTGCGCATCTACAAGCCCTGGCTCGACCAGGCCTTCGTGACCGCCTTCGGCGGCCGCAAGGAGATGAGCGAGTACCTCGAGCGCCGCGGCCTGCCCTACAAGATGGGCACCGAGAAGGCCTACTCCACCGACGCCAACGTCCTCGGGGCCACCCACGAGGCGAAGGACCTCGAGAAGCTCGACTCGAGCATGCGCATCGTGGCGCCCATCATGGGCGTCGCCCACTGGCGGCCGGAGGTCGCGGTGGCGCCCGAGGAGGTCTCGGTCACCTGGGAGAACGGCCTGCCGGTGGCCATCTCCGGCCGGAGCTTCGGTTCGCCCTACGAGCTCTTCCTGGAGGCCAACCGGGTGGGCGGCCGCCACGGCCTGGGGATGAGCGACCAGATCGAGAACCGGGTCATCGACGCGAAGAGCCGCGGCGTCTACGAGGCCCCCGGGATGGCGCTCCTCCACCTCACCTACGAGCGGCTCCTCTCCGCCATCCACAACGAGAACACCCTCGACCTGTACGCCACGCTGGGCCGCCGGCTCGGGCGCATCCTCTACGAGGGCAAGTGGTACGACCCCGAGGCCCTCATGCTGCGCGACGCGCTCACCCGCTGGATCG
Source organism: Anaeromyxobacteraceae bacterium (assembly GCA_035429785.1). Classification (GTDB taxonomy): domain Bacteria; phylum Myxococcota; class Myxococcia; order Myxococcales; family Anaeromyxobacteraceae; genus CAIOAK01. The sequence continues at coordinate 6,068 of DAOMFN010000022.1, read as the reverse complement.
CGCCGTCGGTCTCGGGGACGGTCACGGTCGAGCTGCGCCGCGGCGACGACTGGAGCTACCTCGACACGAAGGCCCGCCACATGAGCTACGCCCCCGAGAAGCTCTCGATGGAGCGCGTGGAGAACCCGGCCTTCACGCCGGAGGACCGCATCGGCGCGCTCGAGCTCCAGAACCTCTCGGTGGGGGACAACCGGGAGCTGCTCCTCCACCACCTCGAGGCGGTGCGGGCGCTCGGGGCGGGGACGCCGCAGGCGCCGCGCCTGGGGGCGCTCCTCGGGGCCGACGAGAAGGAC
>DAOMFN010000022.1:0-5675 GCA_035429785.1 Anaeromyxobacteraceae bacterium | reverse complement strand
CGTCCGCTCATGCCCGGCATGACCACGTCGGTCACCACGAGGTCGAGGGGACCGGTGGTCGCGGCGATCGCGAGCGCCGTCGGCCCGTCCGGCGCGACGAGCACGCGGTAGCCGGCTCCCTCGAGGGCCCGGACCGTCACCGATCGGACCCGCGGATCGTCCTCGACGACGAGCACGGTCGCGTCTCCGCGCGCGGGGCGGGACTTCCGCGGCGCGTCGGGCGCCGTGGCCGCGGCGGGCACGGCGCGGGTGCGGGGGAACCGGATCTCGAAGGAGGTGCCGCTTTCCGGGTGGCTCTCCACCCGCACCCGGCCGCCGTTCTGGGTGACGATGCCGTGGACGGTGGCGAGCCCCAGGCCGGTTCCCTTGCCGACCTCCTTGGTGGTGAAGAAGGGCTCGAAGAGCCGGTCGAGGACCTCGGGGCTCATCCCGGCGCCCGTGTCCCGCACGAGGAGCAGCACCCACTCGATGGCCGGTCCGCCGGCGGTATCCGGGAGGAGGGCGTTGCGGGTCTCGATGGCGAGGGTCCCGCCACGGGGCATGGCGTCCCGCGCGTTGGCGGCCAGGTTGAGGAGCAGCTGCTCCATCTGACCCGGATCGCAGAGGACCGGCCAGAGCCCGGGCTGGGCGCGGACCTCGAGCCGGACGTCCTCGCCGATGACGCGCCGGAGCAGCCGCTCGCTCGCACGGACCACCTCGCCGAAGTCCAGCGGGACCGGGGCGATGAGCTGCTTGCGCGCGAACGTGAGGAGCTGGCTGGTCAGGTCCCGGGCGCGCGCCGCCGCCTCCTCGATCTGATCCACGTCCTCCGGGTCGGCAGGGCGGCCCGACGCGAGCGACTCGCGCAGCATGGCGGCGCCGCCCATGATCACGGTGAGCAGGTTGTTGAAGTCGTGGGCCACGCCCCCGGCCAGCCGCCCGATGCTCTCGAGCTTCTGGGACTGGCGGAGCTGCTCCTCCAGCCGGCGCTGCACGGTGACGTCCCGCGCGTTCACGACCACGCCGCCCACCGCGGGCTCGTCGAGGAGGCTGCGCCCCGTGCCCTCGACGAGCCGCCAGGTCCCGTCCCGGTGGCGGTGGCGGGTGACGATCGGGACGGGAGCGCCCCGATCGACCGCGTCGCGGGCCCCGTCGAGCACGGGGACGTCCTCCGGGTGGATCATCTCGAGTTCCTCGAGCGTCCGGCCCAGCACCTCCCCCGGCTTCCACCCCAGCGTCTCCGTCGCGCCCGGGCTCCAGTACCGGATGCGCCGGTCCGGGCCGAAGACCATGACCATGTCGGTGGCGCGCTCGGTGAGGGCGCGGAACCGGGCCTCCGAGTCGCGCAGCGCCCGCTCGCGCTCCGCCAGCGCCCGCAGCGGCATGGTCCTCAGGATCCAGAAGGCCAGGGCCGCGAAGGGAACGAGGAGGGCGGCGAGCAGGGCCGCGCGCGCCAGCACGGGCTCGAGGGTCCTCGACACCTCGACCTGGCCCACGACCTGTCCTGCGTCCACGATGGGCCAGGTCCGCGTGATGGAGCGGGGCGAGACGGGCGTTCCCGCCCGGGCCACCTCGGTGCCGGCGGCGTCGACGATGCGGCGAGACTCTCCCGGCTCGGCGCCGGAGTCCAGGATGTCGAAGAGCCGGACGTGCTCGTAGCGCCACATCTCGGGGTTCGCGGCCACCACGCGGTTGGCGAGGTGCGAGGCGTGCAGGGCCTCGGCCTGGGCCATTCCGGCCAGGTAGCGGGTCGAGAAGAGCAGGTACCCGCCGATGGAGAGCGCCACCAGCGCGATGGCGAGCCCGCCCGCGACGAGGGTCACGATCCGGCGGAGGTCGAGCGCGCGCACCGTCACTCCACCGGGGGAAACGGCCTCGGATCGGCGCCGAGTCGCTCCAGCAACGCCCACCCGCCCGGTGACGCCAGGAAGGCGAGCAACTTCCGCACGCCCTCCCCGGGGCTCCTGCGAAAGACCACCCAGATTGGCTTCGCGAGCGGATACCGCCCGTCCGCGAGGTTGGCCACGCTCGGCTCGACGCCGTTCCAGCGGAGCGGCACGACCCGGTTCCCCTCGGAGCGGACCTGGAGGAGGGAGGTCGGGCCGATGGCGCCGGGGACGCGCGCCAGCGCCTCGTCGCACTCGGTGTTGGTCACCGCGACCACGGCACCGGGGCGCGTACGCGCCTCGTCCCAGGCCGACGCGACCTCGGGGGAGATGGCCCGGACGAGGTCGGAGTCGACGTCCGACGCCGGGCGCAGGATCGGCCGGACCCGCTTCCCTCCCGGCCAGGTGGCGAGCGTGCTCCGGTAGGCGCCGACGAGCTCGTCCGTGGTAATGCCGGTCACGGGGGTCCCCGGCCCGACGGCGAACACGAACGGGGTCCGGGCGACGAGCCGCTCGTCGAGGCCGAGCGAGCGCTCGTGGGGGCGGAGCGGGCGGCCGAGCACACCGACGTCGAGCGCTCCATCGGCCACGGCACGCGCCGCGCCGGTGCTGCCCAGGCTGGGGAGCACGTGGAGACGGGTCCCGCCCGGTCCCGAGGCGAGCGCCTCGCCCACCCGCTCCAGCGCGGCGACGGCACTTCCGGTGCCGCCGACGCGGAGCGGGGCTGCCGCCGGACCGGTGGCCGGATCGGACGGAACGGCCGGGAGGGGGAGCGCGAGGAGCGCGGCGACGCCGGCGAGGCGGAGTGCACCGTGGAGGAGGCAGGGGCGGACCATCGCGAGGCCGCGGTGCGCCCGGTGGGACGCCCGGCGGGTCCCGGATCCTGGCACGGCGTCCGCCCCGATAGAAGGAGGATCGCTCGAAGTGGAGCGCGCCGGGCGACGAAGCGGGTCAGGCCGCCTCGGTCGCGTCGATCCGGGCGGTGAGCCAGCCGGCGAGGTCGGCCAGGCTCTGGGGCGAGATCTCGTGGCCGATGGGGTACTCGGCGAAGGACACGTCCATCCCCAGGCCGGCGAGCAGGTCGCGCGCCTCGTGGCCGAAGGAGACCGGCACCACCGGATCGGCGCTCCCGTGCTGCACGAGCACGGGGAAGCCGGCCAGGTCCGTGGGCGCCTCGCCCGGCTGCGCGCGCACGCAGGCCCGGCCCGAGTGCGCGACGAGGCCGCGGAACGTCCGGGGATGGGCCATCGCGCAGGCCATGCCGAGCGTGGCGCCCTGGCTGAACCCCACCAGGAAGATCCGGGAGGGGTCGGCGCCGTGCGCCTGGGCGGCCTCCCCGGCGAACCGCACGAGGAGGTCGCGGCTCTGGATGACGTGCCCCAGGTCGAGCCGCGGCGGGTCCTGCGAGAAGTCGATGTCGAACCAGGAGTGGCCCATCGGGAAGGCCTCGCGCGGCGCGCGGACCGAGACCACGACGAGGCGCGGGTCGAGCCAGGGGGCGAGGCCGAAGAGGTCGTGCTCGTCGGCCCCCAGCCCGTGGACCAGGATGGCGAGCGGCGGGCGCCGCGAGGCCGCCCGGGGCGGGCGGACCCGGTGCACCAGGCTCACCGGAGCACCCGCAGCGGCGAGCCCTGGACGGGGCGTGAACGGGGATCGGCGGGAGCCGGCGCGGCGGGGAGCCGGCGCCCCGGGCGGCGTGGGTCCCGGGCCACCACCCGGCCGACGAGGTCGTAGTCGCCGGCCTCGGTGACCTCGACGGTGACGATCTCGCCCGGGTAGGCCACCTTCTCGCCCGGGACGGCGAAGTCGTTCACGTAGGTCAGGCCGTCGATCTCCGGGGCCTGCTGCGCGTGGCGCCCCACGAGGAGGTGGTCGGTCCCCTCGGCCTTGCCCTCGACGAGGACCTCGAGCCGGCGCCCGACCATGGCGCGCTGCTGGGCCCGGGAGATGCGGCGCTGCAGCGCCATCACCTTCCGCTGCCGGGCCTTCTTCACCCGCTCGGGCAGCTGTCCGTCCATCTCCGCGGCCGCCGTGCCCTCCTCGCGGGAGTAGGTGAAGACCCCCAGCCGCTCGAACCGCTGCTCCTCCACGAACCGGAGCAGGTCCTCGAAGTCGTCCTCGGTCTCGCCAGGCAGCCCCACGATGAGCGCGGTGCGCAGCGCGATGCCGGGGACCCGCTCGCGCAGCTTCGCGAGCAGCCCGCGCAGGAAGCGGGCGTCGCGGCCGCGCTTCATCGAGCGGAGCAGCCGGTCGCTGGAGTGCTGCAGCGGCATGTCCACGTACTTCGCGATCCTGGGCTCGCGGGCGATGACGTCCACGAGCGCGTCGGGGAAGTCGCGGGGGTAGGCGTAGTGGAGGCGGATCCAGCGGATGCCCTCCACCCGGCACAGCTCCGGCAGGAGGTGGTGCAGCCGGACCTTGCCGGGGCCGGGGAGGTCCTGCCCGTAGGCGGTGAGGTCCTGGGCCACGAGGGAGAGCTCCACCACCCCCTGGGCGGCGAGCGACTCGGCCTCGGCCACCACGTCCTCCACGGTGCGGGAGCGCTGGGGCCCGCGCAGGGCCGGGATGATGCAGAACGCGCAGGCGTTGTCGCAGCCCTCGGCGATCTTGAGGTACGCGGTGTGGCGGGCGAGCGAGTTCACCCGGGGCGTCGAGGCCGAGTGGACGAAGTCGGGGTCGGGGACGACGATCCGGCGGGCCTGGGCGTCGGAGACGATGGCCGCGATGTCGGCGTAGGCGCCCGTGCCCACGAAGTGGTCGACCTCGGGCATCTCCCGCGCCATCTCCTCCGGGTAGCGCTGGGTGAGGCAGCCGGCCACGACGAGCTTCTTGCAGCGCCCCTCCTCCTTCATCCGGGAGAGGGAGAGGATGGCCTGGACCGACTCCTCCTTGGCGCTCTCGATGAAGCCGCAGGTGTTGACGACGATGACGTCGGCCCGGGCCGGGTCCTGCACGAGCCGGTAGCCGGCCTGCGCGAGGGTGCCGAGCATGACCTCGCTGTCCACCCGGTTCTTCGGGCAGCCGAGGGTGTGCATGTAGACCGGGGTCGCCATGGGCGGGGCGGCGATCTAACCCGCCCGGCGGGGGATGCGCAACGCGGCCCGTCCTGGGGAGGCGTTCCGGCGGGCCCGGCTCACTCCCGGAAGTTCTGGAACTGGACGGGAATGCCCAGGTTGCCCCCGCGGATGGCGGCCATCGCCGCCTGGAGGTCGTCGCGCTTCTTCCCGGTGACCCGCACCGCCTCCCCCTGGATGGCGGCCTGCACCTTGAGCCCCGTGCCCTTCACGAGGGCCACGATCTTCTTCGCGTCCTCCTGCTTCAGGCCGCGGCGGAGCTTCACCTGCCGCTTCACGTGGCCGCCCGCAGCGGGCTCGATCTTCTGCGGGTCGAGCCCCTCGAGCGGGACCCCCCGCTTCGCGATCTTCTCCAGGAGCACGGTGTAGGCCGCGTCGAGCCGCCCGTCCGTGTTGGCCTTGAGGAGGAACGAGCCGTCCTGCTGCCGCTCGATCTCCGTGGAGGTGCCCTTGAAGTCGAACCGCTGCGCGATCTCCTTGCGCGCCTGCTGGAAGGCGTTGTCGACCTCCATCATGTCGAGGTCGCTCACCGCGTCGAAGCTCGGCATCCGTCACCTCCGGGCGCGAGGCGCGCCCGCTCAGATCGTCAGCACCACCACCTGCACCGCCGGCCGCGGCCCCGACTCCCGCCGGAACCAGCGCCGCACCGCCTGCACGCCCTCCCGCTCCAGGGCCGCGTCGTCCCGCCCTCCCGGCGGCAGCCCAACCGCATGAGCGCGTCCGCCTTCCAGACGCT
>DAOMFN010000021.1:0-12184 GCA_035429785.1 Anaeromyxobacteraceae bacterium | reverse complement strand
GCCCTGCTGGAGGTCCCGGGTGGCCGGCTCCCAGGGGGTCCCGCCCGGGCGCGGAGCGCGAGCCCGCGCGTCCACGTACACGACCGGCCGGGGCTCCGCGCCGGTCGTCGCCGCGGGCCGCGTGTACTCCCCCACGTACCGGATGGCGCCGCCGGAGCCCGCGTAGAAGGCCGCGAGCTTGCGCACGAGCGGGTTCGAGAGCAGCCGTTCCCCGTCGAGCTCCGCCCGGTAGCCGGGGGGCGATCCCCTCCACGCCTTCAGGTCGTCCTCGGTCAGGCTGCCGGCGAGGTTGCTCATCGGGATGAACTCCCGCAGGGGGATGGTCTGCCCCGCGGGAGCCCGGGAGTCGAGGGCCGCGACCAGGTCCTCGTGCCAGCCGTACACGTCGTCGGTCACGGACCCGACGAGGATCGGGTTGTTGTTGGCGCCCGTCCCCTGGTAGAGGCCCCCGCCCAGCCCGCTCGTCGCGTGGTTGTCCCGGATCGTCACGTGCACGAGCAGGGGCGACGAGCCGCCGTCGTTGCCGATGGCCCCTGCGCTGACGGCGCCGTTCCCGACGAAGGAGACGTTCAGGAGCGTCGGCGACGCCGCGAAGTCGTTGTAGAGCCCCCCGCCCTTGTCCTCGCTGCGGTTGCGCACGAACGTGCAGTTCACGAAGACCGGCATCGCGCCGAGATCGTTGCTCACCGCTCCACCGCGCATGGTCGCCGAGTTGCCGACGAAGTCCACGCCGACGAACCTCGCCTGCGCGGCCGTGGCCTTCTGGTAGTTGTAGACGGCGCCTCCCTTCGCGGAGTGGTTGTCCTCGAAGGTGCAGTCGCGCACCGTGGGGGCGACGAGGACGTTGCGCATCCCGCCGCCGACGTTCATGTCGTCCTTCTCGATGTCGGCCGGGACGAGGTGCATCCGCGCCTCGTCGGTCGAGTAGGCGCCCCGGATCGTGAACCCGTCCAGGATCGCGTCGTCGGCGCCCCGGACGATGGTGATCGTGTTCCGGGTCCGGTCGCCCTTGCCGATCTCGCCGCTCAGGACGGTGCGGTTGCGTCGACGGTCCCGCTCCTCCCGGCGGGCCTCGTCGCCCGCGAATCCCCCGTACACGGCGACGCCCTGCTTGAGCCGGAAGGACACCGTCCGGTCGACCGGGTCGGGGTGGTAGGTCCCCTTCGCCACCCAGATCTCGTCGCCGGCGGCGGCCTTCCCGAGCGCCACCTGCAGGGAGGGGAACGCGGTCGCCCAGCTCTTCCCGTCGGGTTCGGCCGCGTGGCCCGTCGCGGAGACGTGCCAGACCTCCCGGGCGGTCGCGTCCGTCGTGAGTGCCAAGGCGAGGAGGGCCGCGGGGAGGAGTCGTGCCGGCATGGGCCGGCATCGTACTCCCCGGCCCGCCGCGGAGACGTCCCGGAGGGGCCTGCCCCATCCGGTCCGCCTCCGGCCCCTACCCGCCCCCCTCGAGCTTGCGGAGCCGCTCCTCCAGCCGCTTCACCGTCCGTGGATTCTGCTGCGAGGCGGGGAGCGTCCCCGCGTGGGCGATGGCCTCCCGCAGCGCCCTGGCCGCGCCGGGCCGGTCGCCCCGGGCCTCCTCGATCGAGGCGCGCTGCATGAGCACCCGGACCTTCCGCGGCCCGTAGGCGAGCGCGAGTGCGCGGCCGTTCGCGGCCAGCGCCTCGTCGTTCCGCTTCAGCTCGAGGTACAGGAGCGCCAGCCGGTAGGGCGGGTTGTAGTCCTTCGGCGCCGCCTTCTCCGACTCCTGGAGCAGCGGCACGGCGCGCGCCGGGTCCTTCAGGTCCATGGCCACGCCCACGATCCAGGAGTCGAGCATGGTGCGGGCCTCGGGCGTCTTGCCGGCCGCCCGCTCGGCGACGAGGAACGTCCAGGCCTCCTCGGCCCGGGCCCTCGCGCCCTTGGCGTCGCCCGCCCTCTCCCGGGCGTTGACGAGCGCGTCGTAGAGCCCGGCCCGGTCGTCGGCGAGGACGCCGGGCAGCTTCACCGCCTCGGCCGCGAGCGGCTCGAGCCGCTCCCGGGCCTTCGCGGTCCACGCCCCCTCCCCGTCGTTGGCGCAGGAGAGCCCCACCGAGACCACGTTGGCGAAGGACTGCCCCCGGGTCATGCCCGGGGCCTCCCGCGCCGCCAGGTCGGCGCAGCGCTCCGCCTGGCCGGTGGAGGTGAGCCCCAGCACCAGCGACTCGAGGGTGCGGGCGCGCCGTGGCCAGGCCGCGCCCCCCTTGGCGAGGGCGGCCTCCCAGCCGGCAACGGCCTCCTTCGTCTTCCCGGCCGCGTTCTCCCGGTCGGCCCGGGCGAGCAGCGCGTCGGCGTCGTCGCCGGCGGCGCCCTTCACCGCCCGCTCACCGTCGGCGAGCAGCGTGGACAGGTCGGCGGCCGTGGCCGTTCCCAGCCACTTCAGCGCCGGCTTCTCCGTCGCGGGGTCGATGACGAGGAACGTGGGCCACACCTCGATGGGGAACTTCTCGAGGAACGCCGCGTTCCCTTCCTTCTCCGTGTCGATCTCGAGCCAGACGAACCGCCCGGCCAGCTTCACGAGCGCCGGGTCCTGGAGGACCGTGGCGCGCATGAAGTTGCACGTCTTTCACCAGGGGGCCCAGGCGTCCACGAAGATCGGCACCTTGCGGGCCTTCGCCTCGGAGAGCGCACGGGGCCAGTCGTCGGAGATCCAGCCCGGGCCGGCGGCGCCGGCGGCGAGCGGGAGGGCGACCAGGGCGGCCGCCAGGAGGGAACGGGGGGATGGCATGGCGGGAGTGTAGCCGCGGGGCCGGCCGCTTTCCACCGCTCCCTGCCCGGTCCGCGCGACGCCCCGTTCACCGACCGAGCACGCCGGCGGCGACGAGCAGCGCCACCAGGATGCCCATCAGGCTCTCGCCGGCGATGAAGCCCGACGCCACCGGGACCACCGTGTCCTCGGCCAGGGCCGGACGCCGCCGCTGGAGCCAGGTCGCCACCGCCGAGCCGATGAACATCGCGATGGAGTTGTAGGCCGGGATCACCATGGCGATGCCCAGCCCGGACGCCGAGGGCACCCACGGGCGCGCGCGGGCCGGCAGGAAGCGCTCCGCCAGGACGAGGAGCACGCCCACCCCCGCCCCCACCACGATGGCGATCCGCGCCGAGGGGTGGAGCGACGCGAAGCCGCTCACGAGCACCCGGGAGACCCCCGCCCAGACCTGCGACGCCGGGGCCGGAAAGGCCTGGGAGCCCAGCACCGACGCGTCGGGCACGAGGAGCGCGAAGGCCGGGACGATCGTGGCGGCGCCGGCGAGGACCCCGATGAGCTGGCCGGCCATCTGCTGCCGCGGGCTCGCCCCGAGGAGCCAGCCGGTCTTGAAGACGGTGAGGAGGTCTGCCGAGTGGAGCCCGACCCCGCCGGTGGCGTTCGCGCCCATGACGTTGGCCTCGAGCCGCCCGGGCAGGAGTCCGCCGTAGACGAACTGGGTGAGCGGCCCGAGGGCCTTGGTGGGCGTGATGTCGGTCTCGCCGGTGACCCGGGCGGCCACCACCGCCATGAGCAGCGCGAGCGGCAGGGTGAGCGCCCCCATCCACAGCGGGATCGCGAAGAGGCGCCACATGAGCCAGACCACGACCGGCCCCACGAGGACCGTCCCGGCGAGGAACCAGGAACCCGGGATCTCCACCGCGGCGATGGGGTCCTCCCCCCGGGTCCGTGTCCGGCGGAAGAAGGAGGCGATCTCGGCGAAGGAGCGGGCCACGCTCCTCCACTGGAAGGCGAAGGAGAGGAGGCCGGAGGAGACCAGCATCCCCGACGCGCCCCACAGCGACCAGCCGACGATGGGCCGGTACCCGGCGGAGGCCACGATGCCCTCCCGGACCAGCCAAGGACCCGCCACCCCGTAGGTGAGCACCGCGCCGAGCAGCATCGAGGCCGTGGTGCGGATGCCCATGAGCGCGCCGCCCCCCAGCATGAGGACCCCGGTCTCGAGCGAGAGCGTCCAGCGGGCCGCCGGCAACCCGCCGATGGTGAACGGCAGGCCGATGGTCTCGGGCAGGTTCCAGGGCATCCACCGGCCCCGCACGTCCTTCAGCACGGCCACGACCACTCCCACGCCGCCGGCCCGGACGAGCCAGCGGGCCTTCGCGAGCCCCTCCTTCCCCCGGGCGTGGAGGGCGCGGATGGTGGCGGCGGTGGCGGTGCCGGTGGGGAACGGGAGCGCCTCCACGTTGACGAGCTGCCGCTTCACCGGGATGGCGAGGAAGACGCCGAGGGACGCCACGGCCGCGAACCAGAGGAAGAGCCAGAGCCCCGGAGGCGCGGAGCCGGTGAGGAGGAGCAGCGCCCCGAGCGCGGCCAGGTTGCCGCCCCCGGTCATGTAGCCGGCACCGGAGGCCACCGAGGCCATGGCGTTGTTCTCGAGGTCGCCGAACTCCCGGCGGGCGAGGCCGACCCCGCCGAGGACGCGGAAGATCGCCCAGGCGGCGATGCAGGCGGTGAGCGTCACCCCCAGGCTCCAGCCGGTCTTGAGCACCACGTAGAGGTTGGAGAGCGCCATCACGGCGCCCAGCACCATCCCCACGAGGATGGCGCGGAGCGTGAGCTGCGGGACGCCCGGGCGGTGGACCTGCGCGAGCCAGACGCTCTCGGGGTCGGTTCCGGTGGGATCGGTCACACCCGCTCCTGGAATTCCTTGCCGAGGAGCCCCTCCGGCCGGGCGAGCAGCACCACCACGATGAGGATGAAGGCCAGCGAGGTCTTGAACTCGAGCGAGACGTAGGCGCCGCCCAGCGACTCGGCCACCCCCAGGAGCAGCCCGCCCAGCACCGCGCCCGGCAGGCTGTTCAGCCCGCCCAGCACCGCCGCCGCGAGCCCCTTGAACATCGCGTCGAGCATGAAGAAGGGGTCGAGCATGAGCACCGGCGCCAGGAAGACGCCGGCCACCACCGCGAGCGCCGCGGCCACGCCCCAGGCGAAGGCGAGCACGCCGCGGGTGGGGATGCCGAGCGTCTGGGCGGCCTGGAGGTTCTCGGAGGTGGCCCGCATGGCGAGCCCGAGCCGCGTCTTCTGGGTGACGACGTAGAGCGCGAGCGAGGCCACCGCCGCGGCGGCCAGCGTGCCCAGCGCGAGCTCCGAGACGAACACCGGCCCCACCTGCCACACCTTCGTGTCGGAGAGCGGGAACGGGAACCGGTCGGGCTCGGCGCCCCAGCGCCAGACGGTGAGCCCCTGCAGGACGAGCGCGAGACCCAGGGTGAGGATCACCTGGCCGAGGTGGTTCGCCCCCTTGCGCTGCGCCGGGACGAGCGCCCCGAAGTAGAAGACCACCGCCACCGTCGCGCCCGCCACCACGGCGAGCACGAGCGCGAGCCCGAAGGGCAGCCCGGAGGTGACCACCGAGAAGGCGATGAAGGTGCCCACGGTGGCGATGTCGGCGTGGGCGAAGTTGAGGACCCGCGTGGACCGGTAGATGAGGACCAGCCCGAGCGCCACCAGCGCGTAGAGGCTCCCCGCCGACAGGCCCGACAGGACGTACTGGAGGAATCGCGCCATGTGCACCTAGCGGAACGGCCAGAGGCGGAAGTAGAGGCGGGTCTTCAGCCACATGCCGGCGAAGCCCAGGGGCTCCAGGATCAGGACGCCGAGGATGGCCGAGCCGAAGAGGACCGGCACCGCCCAGCGGAACGAGCCGAGCAGCGCCGGCACCACCACCACGAAGGCGGCGCCGAAGACCGACCCCTCCACCGAGGCCAGGCCGCCCACGATCACCGCGACGAAGAAGTTCATCGACTCGGAGATGTTGAAGGCCTGCGGCTCGAGGTGGCCGAGGTACTGGGCCATGAGCGCGCCGGAGACGCCGGTGAAGAAGGAGGAGATGCCGAAGGCGAGCAGCTTGTAGCGCGCCAGGTTCACGCCCATGGCCTCGGCCGCCACGTCGCTGTCCCGGATGGCCACGAAGGCCCGCCCCACGAACGACGACACGAGGTTGTAGGCGGTGCCGGTGAAGAGCAGGAAGAGCGCGTAGTAGACGAGGTAGACCCAGGTGTCCCGGGGGAGCCCGAACGGCGGGTTCAGCGGAGGGATGGAGAGCCCGGTCCGGCCGCCCGAGAGCGACTCCACGTTGGCGAAGATCTGGTAGGTGGCCGTCCCGAAGCCCAGCGTGGCGATGGCGAGGTAGGGCCCCTTGAGCCGCAGCGAGGGGAAGCCCACGATCCAGCCGGCGAGGCCGGCCGCGCCCCCCGCCGCTGCCAGCGCGATCGGGAAGGGCACGCCGGCGATGCGCAGGTGGCCGAAGGCGTAGGCCCCGATGGCGAGGAAACCGGCCTGCCCGAAGGAGATGAGGCCGGCGTAGCCGATGAGCAGGTTCTGCCCGACCACGCCGATGGCGAAGAGCCACACGAGCGAGGCCCGGGCCAGCCACGACCGCTCGCCCCACCAGGGGAGCAGGGCCAGCGCCACGAGGAGGAGGACGAGCAGCGTCCGCCCCAGCGGCTTGCGGACGAAGCGGAGCTCCTCCCGGTAGGATTCGACGAGATCCATGCCTCAGCCCCGGTACAGCGACTCGATGAGGTCGGCGTAGCGCGCCTCGAGGTTGCGCCGCTTCACCTTCTTCGTGGGCGTCACGTCCCCCTCCTCCTCGTAGAAGCGGCGCGGGAGCAGAGCGAACCGCTTGATGGCCTCCACCTGGGAGAGGGTCCGGTTCACCTGCTCCACCTCGCGGGCGATGAGCTTCTGCACCTCCTCGGCCTGGGTGAGCTCGGCGAAGGTGGCGAAGGGCAGCCGCTGGTCCTGGGCGTACTTCGTGACGTTGTCCTCGTCGATGAGGATGAGCGCCACGACGTACTTCCGCCGGTCGCCGATCACGACCGCGTCCTGGACGTAGGGGCTGAACTTGAGCTTGTTCTCGAGGTACGCGGGCGCGATGTTCTTGCCGCCCGCCGTGATGATGAGGTCCTTCTTGCGGTCCACGATCTGGAGCCGGCCGTCCTCCCAGCGCCCGACGTCGCCGGTGTGGAGCCAGCCCTCCGCGTCGACGGTCCGCGCCGTCTGCTCCGGGTCCTTGAAGTAGCCCTTGAAGACGTGGGGGCCACGCGTGAGGATCTCGCCGTCCTCGGCGAGCGTGACCTCGACGCCGGGGATGGGCTCGCCCACCGTCCCCACCCGGGGCCGGTCGGGGCGGTTCACGGCGATGACGCCGGTGGACTCGGTCATCCCGTAGCCCTCCACGAGCGGCACGCCCATGACCTGGAAGAAGTCGAACAGCTCGGGCGAGGCCGGCGCTGCGCCGCTGAAGGCCAGCCGCGCCCGGTCGAAGCCGATGCGCCGCTTGAGCGGCTCGAAGACCGCCCAGTAGGTGGCGAACCGCGCCGCGGCGAGGAGCGGGTGGACGTCCCCGCGGGCCCGGGCCGCGGCCCAGCGCTTCCCCACGTCGACGGCCATCCGGTAGAGCCCGCGCTTGAGCAGCGTGGAGTCGGCCATGCGGAGCTCGATGGTGGAGGCGAGCTTCTCCCAGATGCGCGGCACGCTGGCGAAGTAGGTGGGCGAGACCTCGCGGAGGTTCTGGAACAGGGTGTCCAGGCTCTCCACGAAGTTCACGACGAAGCCGGCCCGCAGGTGGAGGAACACCGAGCCCAGGTTCTCGTAGACGTGGGCCAGCGGCAGGTAGCTGATGAGCTCGTCGTCCTGCCGGACGCCGTAGGCCTCGTCGAGCGCCGCCGACATGAACACCGAGCCGGCGTGGGAGAGCATGGCGCCCTTCGGGTTCCCCGTGGTGCCGGAGGTGTAGATGATCATCGCCGTGTCCTCCGGCGACACCCGGGCGAGCGCCTCGTCGAGCCGCCGCGGCTCGGCGGCGCGGAGCGCATCCCCCTCCTTCTCGAAGTCCTCGTGGAAGACCACCCGCGGATCGCGGAAGCCCCAGAGCCCCTTCGCGTCCCAGACCACCATCCGCTCGACCCGGGTGCGCGGGAGCACGGGCAGGACCTTCTCGAGCTGCTCCTCGTTCTCCACGAAGACGATGCGCGCCCCGCAGTGGCCGAGCAGGTACTCGATCTGCTCGGGCGACGAGGTGGGGTAGATGCCGGTGGTGGCGCCCCCGGCCGCCATGATCCCGAGCGAGGTGTAGAGCCACTCGGGACGGTTCTCCCCCAGGACCGCCACGTTCTCCTGGTGGCGGAGCCCGAAGGCGAGCAGGCTCGCCGCGACCTTGCGGACGTTCTCGGCGTAGCCGCTCCAGGAGACCCGGTGCCAGATGCCGAGGGCCTTGTGGCGGAGCGCCACGGCGTCGCCGCGGCGCGCGGCCTGGTCGAAGAGCATCTCCGGGAGGTTGCGGAAGGCCGTCACCAGCGCCTCCTCTTCCGGTAGAGCCGGAAGGCCTTGCCCTCGGCGGCGTCCCCCTGCCCGATGCCCAGGTAGACGTCCCGGACGTCGGGGTGCTCGGCGAGCTCCCGGGGCGTGCCGGTGAGGACGATGCGCCCGGTCTCCAGGATGGCGGCCCGGTGGGCCACCCGCAGCGCCAGGCGGGCGTTCTGCTCCACGAGCAGCACCGTCGTCCCGGACGCGGCGATGCCCACGAGGGCGTCGAAGACGATGCGCGACATCTCCGGGGTGAGGCCGAGCGAGGGCTCGTCGAGCAAGAGCAGGCGGGGACGGCGCAGCAGGGAGCGGCCGATGGCGAGCATCTGCTGCTCGCCGCCGGAGAGGGTGTCGGCCTGCTGGGCGAGCCGCTCCTCGAGCCGCGGGAACATGGCGAGGACCTTCCCCAGGTCGTCGCGGGCCTGGGCGCGGGGCTTGCCCCACATGCCGAGCTCGAGGTTCTCCGCGACGGTGAGCTCGCGGAAGAGGCCCCGGTCCTCGGGGACGAAGACCACGCCGGCGTCGGCCACCTCCTCCGGCTGCCGCCGCTCGATGCGCTCGCCGTCGAGCCGGATGATCCCCTTCTTCGGCTGGTCCTTGAGCAGCCCGGCGATGGTCTTGAGGAGCGTGGTCTTCCCGGCGCCGTTGGGTCCGAGCACCGCGAAGATCTCCCGCTCGCGGAGCTCGAGCGACACGCCGGAGAGCGCGTAGATCCGGTCGTGGTAGAGGGTCTCGATGCTCGAGACGGCGAGCACCGGGGCGGCCACGGCCGGGGCCTCGCTCATGCGTCCCCCAGGTAGGCCCGGACCACGCCCGGGTGGCGCTGCACCTCCTCGGGCGTGCCCTCGGTGAGCTTCTGGCCGCGGTCGAGCACCACCATCCGGCTGGCGAGGCGGGAGGCGACCCGCAGGTCGTGCTCCACGAGGAGCACGGTGACCCCGAAGCGCCCCCGGATCTCGTGGATCCAGTAGGAGACCTCCTCCTTCTCCTCGGCGGTGAGCCCGGAGACCGGCTCGTCGAGGAGGAGCAGGCGCGGCTCGGTGGCGAGCGCACGGCCCAGCTCGATGCGCTTCTGCACGCCGTAGGCGCAGCCGGCCACGCGCGCGTCGCGCCAGGCCTCGAGATCCAGGAACTCGATGATCGCCTCCACCTTCTCCCGGTGGCGGACCTCCTCGCCGCGCAGGCGCGCCGCTGCGGCGAGGATGTTCTTCCGGAAGTGGAGGTGGCGCCCGAGCATGAGGTTGTCGAGCACCGTCATGTGGAGGAAGAGGCGCAGGTTCTGGAAGGTGCGGGCCACGCCGCGTGCGGTGACGCGGTCGGGGGAGAGCCCGAGCAGGCTCTCCCCCGCGAGCGCGATGCGGCCGGAGGTGGGGCGGTAGAGGCCGGTGACGCAGTTGAAGAGCGACGTCTTCCCCGACCCGTTGGGCCCGATGACGGCGAGGGTCTCCCCCTCGGCGATGGACAGGGAGACCCCGCCCAGCGCCGTGATGCCCCCGAACCGGAGCGTGAGGTCCTGGACCTCGAGGAGTGCCTCCCCCACCCGCCGTTCCCTAGAAGAGCGGCGCGAAGATCTGCCAGTCGGTGACCTGGCGAGGCTGGTCGGTCGCCTTGCCGGTCTTCATGAGCCGGACCGCGTTCAGGCCGTGGTGGCGGTTCGGCCCGAAGGTGACGCCGGGGGCGACGATGCCCTCCTCGTCGAACTTCTGGATGGTCTCCATGGCGGCGACGAACTTCTCCCGGGTGAGCTCGCGCCCGGCGCGCTTCAGCCCCTCGACGAGGATGATGACGTCGGCGCCGCCCTGGACGAGGAAGCCCTCGCGCCCCTTCAGCTTGGGCTCGTTCTTGATCACGACGTCGATGATGCGGTCGGCGGCGGGCTCTCCCCGCAGGGCCAGCGACGAGTTGAAGTAGACGTTCTCCCAGAGGTCGCCGAGGAGCCGGAACATCGTGTCGCGGTCGTAGAGGGTGAAGGACGCGAAGATCTTGGGCCGGTAGCCGATCTTGGCCATCTCCTTCACGATGTTGGCGGCGTGCACCGGCGTGGCGTAGAGGAGCACCGCCTCGGCGCCCGACTCCTTCAGCTTGTTCGCCTGCGTGCCGAGCTCGCGGTCGGTGACCTCGTAGAAGACCTCGCCGACGATGGAGACGCCGGGGTTCTTCGGCAGGGCGCGCTTCGCCCCCTCGAGCCCCTGCTTGCCGTAGTCGTCGTTCTGGCCGAAGAGCGCCAGCTTCTTCACCTTCTCGAGCTTCGCCGCCTGGCCCACGAGGAACTCGGCCTCGTCGGCGTAGTCCGGGTACACCTGGAAGACGGTGCGGATCTTCTCCTTCGGCTGCTTCGCGAAGACCTGCACGTTGCCGAGCGGGTAGACGAGCGGCAGCCCCGCCTCGGCGACGAGGTCCTTGTTGGCGTTCAGGACGGCCGTGCCCACCGTGCCGATGACGGCGAACACCGAGTCCTTCATCTCGTTGAAGTTCGCCACCGCGCGGCCCGGGTTGTACCCGTCGTCCTTCAGGACGATCTTCAGCTTGCGCCCGTGGACCCCGCCCTGCGCGTTCACGTGGGCGGCGTAGGCCTCGGAGGCCTGCGCGATCGAGCCCCAGGCGGCGGCCGGCCCGGTGAGGGGCCCGGTGATGCCGATGACGATTTCACTGTCGGTTACACCGGGCACGGGGGCGGCGCGGGCCGTCCCGGCGAGGGCGGAGAGGGAGAGGGCGGCAGCGGCGAGGATCCGGAGCTTCACGTGTCACCTCCACGGCGGCGGGGGTTCGGCGGACGAGCAACCATAGCGGCGGGGTCCTGCTGCGGCATTGCGCAGCGCGTCGCGGCGATCAGCCCTTCTTCCGGTCGAAGAACCGGGCCAGGGCGGCCCGCGCCTCCGGCGAGTGGAGCCGCTCGCCGAAGACCCGGAGCTCCTCGGCCATCCGCTCCTCGAGCGCGGCGGCGTGCGGGCGCCGCAGCCACTCCTTCGTGATGCGCACCGACTCGGCCGGCAACGCCGCGAGGGCCCGGGCCGCCTCCCGGGCGGTGGGGAGCAGCCGGTCCTCCGGGACGACCTCGGTCACGATCCCGGCAGCGAGCGCCTTCTCCGGGCCGAACGGCCGGCCCAGCAGCAGGAGCTCGGCCGCCCGGGCGTGCCCCGCGGCGAGCGGGAGCAGCAGGCTCGATCCCCCCTCCGGCGCCAGCCCGAGCGGCACGAAGGGCATCTGGAAGCGGGCCCCGGGGGCCGCGTAGACGAGCTCGCAGTGCAGGAGCATCGTCGTGCCGATGCCCACCGCCACCCCGCCCACCGCGGCCACGAGCGGCTTCCGGGCCGTGCGGATGGCGGAGAGGAACCGGGCCGCCGGGAAGTCCACGCCCCGGGCCGGATCGGCCCCCGCGGCGAGGAAGTCGGCCAGGTCGTTCCCGGAGGTGAAGCAGTCCGGCTGGCCGTGGAGGAGCGCCACCCGCAGCTCCGGGTCGGCCTCGGTCCGGGCGATGGCCTCCGACATCGCGTCGTACATCGCCCCGGTGAGGGCGTTCTTCTTCTCCGGCCGCTGGAGCTCGATCTCCGTCACCCGCTCCGACACCGTGATCCGCACGTGGTCCGACATCAGTCCGCCTCCATGACGAGCGCCAGTCCCTGACCCACACCGATGCACAGGCTCACCACCGCCCGACCCCCGCCGCGGCGGCGCAGCTCGCGGGCGGCGGTGAGGGCGAGGCGCGCCCCGGAGGCGCCGAGCGGGTGGCCCAGCGCGATGGCCCCTCCGTTCGGGTTCACCCGCGGGTCGTCGAAGGGGATGCCGAGGATGCGCAGGCAGGCGAGCACCTGGCTCGCGAAGGCCTCGTTCACCTCGATCACGTCGATGCCGGCGAGCCCGAGCCCGGCCCGG
>DAOMFN010000020.1:0-12276 GCA_035429785.1 Anaeromyxobacteraceae bacterium | reverse complement strand
GGCCTGCCTGCGCCGGCGGCCGGGACGGCGGCGGCGCCTCCGCCTCGCGCCGCGCCGCCGCCGCCTGCTCCTTCAGCGTCCGGTAGGTCTCGAAGTTGCCCGGGTAGCGCACCGCCCGCCCGTCCCCCTCCACGGCCAGGATCGCCGTCGCCACGTTGTCGAGGAAGTACCGGTCGTGGGTGACGAGGAGCACGCTGCCCCCGAAGTCGAGGAGCAGCCGCTCGAGGACGTTGAGCGTGACGAGGTCGAGGTCGTTCGTGGGCTCGTCGAGGACGAGCACGTTCGCGCCCTGCAGGAAGAGCCGGGCGAGCAGCAGCCGGTTGCGCTCGCCGCCGGAGAGCGCACCCACCTTCATCCGCTGCATCGGCGCCGGGAAGAGCAGGTCGTCGAGGTAGTCGCGGAGCCCGACCCGCCGGTCGCCGATGGTGACGAAGTCCTCGCCGGCCATCCCCGGGGCACCGCCGCCGGCGGCCTCGTACACCGTCTGGCCGGGGTCGAGCGCCTCCCGCTGCTGGTCGTGGTAGGCGACGCGGGTGCGCGCGCCGGTCACCACGGTTCCCGCGTCCGGCTCGAGCTCCCCGAGGAGCAGCCGGAGCAGCGTGGTCTTCCCGGCGCCGTTCGGGCCGACGATGCCCACCCGCTCGCCCCGCTGGAGGACGAAGTCCACGTCCCGGAGCACGGTCCGGCCGCCGAAGGCCTTGGCGAGGCCGTGGGCCTCGAGCACCACCTGGGAGAGGCGCGGCGGGGGCGCGACCTGGAAGTCCGCCACCCGCGGGCGGGCGAACCCCTTCTCGGCGAGCAGCGCCCGTGCCCGCTGGATGCGGGCCTTGCTCTTCGTCCTCCGCGCCTCCACCCCCCTCCGCAGCCAGGCCACCTCCTGTGCGATCCAGCGCTGCCGCTTGTGCTCGGCCAGCGCCGACTGCTCCTCGGCGGCGAGCTTCTGCTCCAGGAAGGCCTCGTAGTTCCCCGGCCAGGAGACGACCCCGCCCGCCGGCGTGATCTCCACGATCCGGTCCACCAGGTCGTCGAGGAAGTAGCGGTCGTGGGTCACGAGGACGAGCGCCCCGCTGCGCGCGTCGAGCTCCTCCTCCAGCCAGTCGACGGTGTCGGCGTCGAGGTGGTTGGTGGGCTCGTCGAGCAGCAGGAGGTCCGGGCGGGAGAGCAGCGCCCGCGCGATGGCGACCCGCTTGCGCGCCCCGCCGGAGAGCTCCGCCACCGGCCGGTCCCAGTCCTTCACGCCCAGGCGATCGAGGAGCCGGCGCGCCTCGTGCGCCGTGTCCCAGCCACCGAGGTGCTCCACCCGGTCGGCGAGGCCGGCCAGCTCCGCGAGCATCCGCTCGTGGCGGGCGGGGTCGGCCTCGGTCTCCAGCCGGGTCGCCAGCGCGGCGTGGGCCTCGATGGCGGCCCGCAGCGGTGCCCCCGCCACCTCCAGCTCGGAGGCCACGGTGGCCCCGGGAGGAAATTCCGGCTCCTGGGGCAGGTAGGTCACCGACGCGCCCCGCCGGAGCTGCACCTCGCCGCGGTCGGGGTCGGCGGCCCGCGCCAGGATGCGCAGCAGGGACGACTTGCCCGACCCGTTCACCCCCACGAGCCCCACCCGCTCCCCCTCCTCGATGGTGAGGGTGAGTTCGTCGAGGACGGTCCGGCTGCCGAAGGCGAGCCCGATGGAAGAAGCGTGCAACAGGGTCACGGGTTTCCCTGTTACCATGAGGATCCCATGCAGCAGACCGAAAACCTGAACGTATCCTCGCTGGACCTCATGCCCTCGCCCGACGAGGTGAAGGGGCGCCACCCGCTCACCGAGAAGGCCGCCGCCACCGTCGTCTCCGCGCGCCGCTCCATCGAGGCCATCCTCGACGGCCGCGACCGGCGCCTCTTCGTCGTCGTCGGCCCCTGCTCGATCCACGACCCCGTCGCCGGCCTCGACTACGCCCGGCGGCTGCGCGCGCTCGCCGAGGAGCTGTCGGACACCCTGCTCCTCGTCATGCGGGTCTACTTCGAGAAGCCGCGCACCTCGCTGGGCTGGAAGGGGTTCGTGAACGACCCGCGCATGGACGACTCCTTCCGCATCGACGAGGGGATGGAGCGCGGCCGCCAGTTCCTGCTCGAGGTGAACGAGCTCGGCGTCCCCGCCGGCACCGAGGCCCTCGATCCCATCGCGCCCCAGTACTACGGCGACCTCATCGCCTGGACCGCCATCGGCGCCCGCACCTCCGAGTCCCAGACCCACCGGGAGATGTCGTCGGGCCTCTCCACCCCGGTCGGATTCAAGAACGGCACCGACGGCGACGTGGAGGGGGCGGTGAACGCCATCGTGTCCGCGGCCCGGCCCCACAGCTTCCTCGGCGTCTCCGGCGAGGGGCGCTCGGCCATCGTGCGCACCCGCGGCAACCGCTACGGCCACCTCGTCCTGCGCGGCGGCGGGGGCCGCCCCAACTTCGACACCGTCTCCATCTCGCTCGCCGAGGAGTCCCTGCGGAAGGCGAAGCTCCCCTCCAACCTCGTCGTGGACTGCTCCCACGCCAACTCCTGGAAGAAGCCGGAGTTGCAGCCGCTCGTCATGCGGGACGTGGTCCACCAGATCCGGGAGGGCAACCTCTCCGTGGTGGGCTTCATGGTGGAGAGCTTCATCGAGGCCGGGAGCCAGCCCATCCCCCCCGACCTCTCGAAGCTCCGCTACGGGCAGTCGGTCACCGACGCCTGCGTGAGCTGGGAGGCGACCGTCGAGATGCTCCGGCGGGCCCGCACGGTCCTGCGGGAGGTCCTGCCCGGACGGGAGCGGCCGGTGCTGCGATGAGCGGTCCCGCCTCCGGGGTCGCGGCGCCGGGCCCCGCGCCGCGGGCCTCCCTGGCCCGGTTCGCCTGGCTGTCCATCGCCGCCGCCGTGGTGACCATCGGGCTCAAGACCGCCGCTTGGCTCCTCACCGGGTCGGTCGGCCTGCTCTCCGACGCGGCCGAGTCGGTGGTGAACCTGGTGGCGGCGGTGACCACGCTCGGCATGCTCACGGTCGCGGCCCGCCCGCCCGACGCGGAGCACGCCTACGGCCACGACAAGGCCGAGTACTTCGCCAGCGGGGTCGAGGGGGCCCTGATCATCGTGGCGGCCGGGGCCATCGTCTGGTCGGCGGTCGGACGCCTCCTCCATCCCGCCCCGCTCGAGGCGCTCGGGGTGGGCCTGCTCGTCTCCACCGGCGCGTCGCTCGTCAACCTCGTCGTCGCGCGCGTCCTGCTCGCCGCCGGCCGCCGCCACCACTCCATCGCCCTCGAGGCCGACGCCCACCACCTCATGACCGACGTCTGGACGTCGGCGGGGGTGCTCGCCGGCATCGGCGTGGTGGCGCTCACCGGATGGGATCGGCTCGACCCGATCGTGGCCATCGCGGTCGCGCTGAACATCACCTGGGCCGGCATCCAGCTGGTCCGCCGCTCCGCCCTCGGGCTCCTCGACACCGCCCTCCCGGCCGCGGAGCAGGCGGCCGTCCAGGCCGTCCTCGACGCCCACCGGACGCCGGAGGTCCAGTTCCACGCGCTGCGCACCCGGCAGGCCGCCTCGCGCCGCTTCGTCTCGGTGCACGTGCTCGTCCCTGGCGACTGGACCGTCCAGCGCGGCCACGCCCTGCTGGAGCGCATCGAGCACGGGATCCGGCAGGCGATCCCGAACGCCCACGTCTTCACCCACCTCGAGGCCATCGAGGACCCGGCGTCCTACGCCGACGAGGCGCTCGACCGGGCTCCCGCGCCGGCTCCGGCCGACGTCGCGACCGGGGAGTGACCCGCCGCGCCGCCGGGGGCGCCGTCAGGCCGCCCGCACCACCACCCCGGTCGCCGTCTCCGCGAACCGGTACTCCGGGTGGACGCGCTCGGCGGTCTGCAGCGCCCAGGCGCGGTCGAAGAGCACCACCGGCCGGTCCCGCACGTCGAGCACCACCATCCCCTCGACGGCGTCCTGGAGCGCGTCGAGGTCCACCGGCGTCCCGTCGGCGCGGCTGGGCCAGCGGGCCAGCTGCCAGGGCACGGCCTCGACGCGGACCTCCACGCCGTACTCCGACTCCAGCCGGTACTTCACGACCTCGAACTGGAGCTGGCCGAGGGCGCCGAGGACGAGGTCGCCGGCCCGGCCCGCGGGGGGCCGGTAGAGCTGCACCGTCCCCTCCTGGGCGAGCTGCTCGATGCCGGTGGCGAACTGCTTGCGGCGCATGGGGTCGACGAGCGCGAGCCGCCGGAAGTGCTCCGGGGCGAAGCTGGGGATGCCCTCGAAGGAGAAGCGCGATCCGCCGGTCAGGGTGTCGCCGATCTCGAAGCTGCCCGGGTCGTGGATGCCCACCACGTCGCCGGCCCAGGACTCGTCCACCACGCTCCGCTCCCGGGCCAGGAACTGCGTGGGGCTCGCGAGCCGGACCTCCTTGCCGCTGCGGACGTGGGTCACCTTCATCCCGCGCACCATGCGCCCGGAGCAGATGCGGACGAAGGCCACCCGGTCGCGGTGGGCCTTGTCCATGTTCGCCTGGATCTTGAAGACGAAGCCGCTGAACTCGTCGCGCGTGGGCTCGATGGGGCCGGCGTCGGAGGACCGGGCGCTGGGCGGCGGCATGAGCTCGGAGATGGTCTCGAGGAAGGGCTCCAGGCCGAAGTTGTTCACCGCCGAGCCGAAGAACATCGGGGAGAGCTGGCCCGCCAGGAAGCGCTCCTCGTCGAAGCCGTCCCCGGCCATCTCCAGGAGCTCGGCGTCGTGGCGGAGCCGGTCGTAGCCGGCGTCGTCGAGCTCCTCGCGGAGCGCCGGGTCGTCGATGCCGGTCACCTCCACCGGTGGGCGCTCGGCCCCGGTGGCCGCGCCGGAGTTGGCGTGGGCCGCGTCGAAGAGGTGCACCCGCCGGCGCAGGCGGTGGTACACGCCCCGGAAGGTGCCGCCGCGGAAGACCGGCCAGGTGACCGGGAAGACCCCGATGCCGAGCACGCTCTCCACCTCGCCGATGAGGTCGAAGGCGTCGCGCCCGGGCCGGTCGAGCTTGTTCACGAAGGTGAAGATGGGGATGGCGCGCTGCCGGCACACGCGGAAGAGCTTGCGGGTCTGGGCCTCGACCCCCTTGGCGCTGTCGAGGAGCATCACCGCCCCGTCCACGGCGTGGAGCGTGCGGTAGGTGTCCTCGCTGAAGTCGGCGTGGCCCGGGGTGTCGAGCAGGTTCATCTGCAGGCCGCGGTAGGGGAACTGCAGGACGCTCGTGGTGATGGAGATGCCGCGCTCCCGCTCCATCTCCATCCAGTCGGAGACGGCGCTGGCCCGGCCCCGCTTGGCCTTCACCGCGCCGGCGAGCTGGATGACGCCGCCGTAGAGGAGCAGCTTCTCCGTGAGCGTGGTCTTGCCCGCGTCGGGGTGGGAGATGATGGCGAAGGTCCGCCGTCGCTCGATCTCGTGCCTCATGATCCCTTCCGTGCCGTGCCCCGGGAACGAGCGGCCCCGCCGGGCAGGTCGCCGGGCGGGGCCAGGGGGAGTGCCGCCCGGGGCGGCAGGGTCGTATCACGCCTTGGCGGGCTGTGCCTCGTCCGCGCCGTCCCGCGCCGCCTTGCCCTTCCAGAACTGCCGGGGCGCCATGGCGAGCGCCATGAGCGCGAGCTGGCTCGCGCAGAAGCCGGCGAGCGCCCAGAAGGCCTTGTCCATGAAGCCGTAGGAGTGGAGCCCCACGCCGAGCATGTTCACGCCGAACCAGGAGAGCGAGGTGATGACGCCCCCGAAGATGGCCATGGTCATGATGCCGCGGTCGCGGGCGAACCCGCCCCAGCGGGCGTGGAGGATGATGGCGCACCAGAGCACGATGAGCAGCGCGCCGTTCTCCTTCGGGTCCCAGCCCCAGAAGCGGCCCCAGGACTGGTCGGCCCAGATGCCGCCGAGCACCGTGCCCACGAAGCTGAAGAAGAGCGAGAAGGCGATGATGCCGTACACCATCCCGGAGAGCGCCTTCGACGTCTCGGGCTTCATCTCCTTCGCGAAGTGCTTCCGGAGCGTCCAGGCGATGGCGATGGCCGAGGCCAGGAACATGCCCGAGTAGCCGATGGTGATGGTGGTGACGTGGGTGGCGAGCCAGAAGTTGGAGTCGAGCACCGCGCGCATCATCTCCATCGTGTCGCCGTCGGTGGAGAGGTGGTGGGCGACGAGGAGCGAGGCGAAGCCGGACGCCGCCGCCACGGCGGTGCCGAACCCGTTCCGGTACATGCGCTCGAGGATGATGCCGAGCAGGACCGCGCCCCAGCCGACGAACACCGCCGAGGAGTAGAGGTTCGTCACCGGGGGACGCCCCTGGAGGACGATGCGGGACACGAGGCCGGCGGTCTGGACGATGGCGCCGGCGCAGAGGAGCCCGAACGCGGCCGGCCGGAGGATCTCGGGCTTCCAGAGCCAGGAGGCGAAGACCACGAGCGCCGCCAGCACGTAGATCACCATGCCCACGTAGAAGGGCTGGGCCCGGTTGAAGGTGGTCTCGTGGTCGACGTGGGCCTGGGCGTCGGGCCACGGGGCGAAGGTGGCCACCTGCAGGTCCTTCACCGCCGTGTTGAACGCGCCCGCGTCCTGCACCCCGTACGCCCATCCGATGCGCGACCAGGGCTCGAGGGACGGGTTCACCTGCCCCATGGCGGCGGCGCGCAGCGCCTCCCCGGTGCTGGCCCAGGCCTCGGCGCGCTGGCCGGGGAGCGGCGGCACGGGGCGGAAGTAGGCGATGTCGGAGAGCTGCGCCTGGCGCTGGGCCCCGGCCGGCGTGGTCACCTCGGCGATCTCGGTGGCGAGCGGCGGCCCGGCCTCGAGCTGGATCGTGTTCTTCAGCCGGTGGTACAGGTAGACCCGCTCGAAGAGGTTCGCCACCGCGCTCTGGAAGCGGGTGCGCTGCTTGGCGTCGATGGCGTGCGCGGTGTTGGCCTCGCGCTGGATCTCGTTGATGTACGGCAGGATCTGCCGGAACGTGAAGTAGCGCTCCGACGTCTGCCGGATGCCCATCATGCCCAGCACGTCCGGGTCGTTGATGACGAAGATGGGCTGCTGGTCGGCCACCTGGGGGCGGAAGAGGACGTCCAGGATCCACTCGGTGGACTGGACGGTGCGGTCCTGGTGGCGGAAGCTCTGCTGCCCGCGGATGACGAGGAGCGCGTTGCGGGCCACGCTGTCGAGGGGCTTCAGCCGTCCGCCCTCGAGCACGGGGAGGCGCTGGAAGCCGTCGGCGTCCATCCCGCGCACCTTCGCGGGCGGCCGCAGCATGAGGAGCGCGCCGACGAGCGCCAGCCCGCCGGCGATCCAGAACGAGTACTTGCCGAGCTTCTTCATCTCACGCCTCCTGGGCGGCCTGTTCGAGCCGAGCCTTCTCGCGCTTCTTCGACGACCGTCGCATGCTGATCCCGAAGTGGATGACGAGCCCCACCGTGACGAGCACCATCGACACGTACGGCAGGAGCCAGCCCGGGTTCTCCACCACCTGGAGGATGGAGAGCGTGTCCCCCTTCCCGAAGCTGGCCTGGTAGAAGGCCTTGCCGTCGTAGCGGAGGGGCTGGTTCATGTAGATGAGGACGTCGCGCTCCTCCCGCGTGCCCGGGTTCGAGAGGTGCACGAGGCTGGAGAAGTTCTTGGGGATGTCGGTGCCGGCGTACTTGTCGTGGCTGAACTTCTTCAGCGTCACCGCGTAGGGCAGGTACTGGCGGCGGTTGCGCATCTCGAGCCGGTAGGTGCGCCCCTCGTGGGTGAAGGACTGCGGCGCGCCGAGCGCCTGGGAGACGAGCCAGGTCCCGTAGCTCCTGCCCCCGGCGATGGGCTCGACGATGGCGGAGCTCACGTCCACCTGGTTGTCGGCGGTCACCGGCGGCAGCTCGACGACCGTCACCGACGCGCCCACCCCGGCGTTGGCGCGCGCCGGCGGGTCGAAGGGCGTCCGGTTCCGCAGCTGCGAGTTCTGCGCGAAGTCGTGGATCTTCAGGCTGAGCGGGGTACCGGGGATGGCGACCGTGCCCTCCTTCCGGAGGGTGCCCACCCGCACCGCGTAGACCTCGTCCAGGTTCGGGTCGGTGACGTCGATGATCGCGAGCTCCGGGTCGCGCCCCTCGATGAAGTTCACCGTCTGGCCGTTCTCGATGGCCATCTGCGACTCGACCTGGAAGGCGCTCGAGACGAACTCGCCGGCCACGAAGAGGATGAGCCCCAGGTGGACGATCCACAGGCCGGCCTTGCTCCAGGAGAGCTCGAGCCGGGCCAGCTGCGCCGCGATGAGGTTCACCACGAGGACGATGCCCACGGTGGCGCCGCCGGGGAAGACCGGGATCATCCACTGGGTGCCGGGCACGTGCCACCACACGACGAAGCTGCGCATGTAGAGGTTCACGGCGCCCACCGTGCCCATCTCGACCTGGGCCACCGTGGCCACGGTGACGAGGATCATGAGCGCCGCCAGGCACACGATGGTGAGCTGGAGCGAGGTGAGGACCTTCAGGACGGGGTTCTTAGGAGCGGGCAAGGCGGAGGCTCTCCAGGAGGCGGACGAAGTCGGCCCGGGACGCGGCAACGGGCTCCGCGTCTCCAACCATCTTGACGAACCAGCTATTTCCCCCGGCGAAGAGGATGGCCGCGACGAGCCGGGTCCTGGTGGCGCCGTCGCTGGTGTAATCGAAGATTGCCAGGTCGCCGGCCGGGGACTTGAGGGCCTTCCGTCCCCGGGCCAGCTCGGCCTCGTCGATCGGCGCCAGCCCGATCTGGTTCCGCCACCGGTTCACGTTGGCGAGCTCGCCCCCGGCCGGGCCGGGGAACACCGTCACCGAGATGTCCACCTTGCCGGGCGCCGATGGCTTCAAGGTGGCGTAGCGCATCCCGCCGCCGCTCCGGCTCTCCGTCCACCCCTTCGGCAGCTTCCAGGAGAGCTCGCCGGTCGACGAGGCGTCCGGCGGGGGGGGGACCGCACCGGCCACCCCGCCGGGCGCCCCTTCGCCCGGAGCGGGGCCAGCGGGGTTGCCCGGGGCGACGGGGACGGCAGCCTGTCGTGGGACTCGGTAGTGCGCGACCTCGTCCCTGCCGCAACCGGCGGCGACGAGCAGCGCGAACAGCGCGGGGACCTTCCTCAACGTGCACCTTCCTCGGTTCGGTTGGCGGGGACACGCGTCCCCTCCGAGGCGCCAGGGCGCCCTCGGACGGGGGGTGTCTTAACCGGGCCCGGGCGGAAGCACCCGAAAAGGCGGCTGGAAGGACGTCCCGGCCGGTGCCGGGCCGGACGCTGAGAGGACTCTCAGGTCGCGGGAGGCATCGGGTCGTTCACGCCCGGGATGCGGGCCATCTGGCCCCGCGCCAGCCGCCAGGCCTGCTGGACCACCCAGGAGAGGGAGCGGTCGAGCCGCCGGGCCTCGTGCTCGATCTCCCGGAGCATCTCCTCCGGGAAGTACAGCGACTGCTTGCGCTTGTCGGAGTGGTCGGCCATGGGCTCCCCTTTTACCCTGGGTGACGGGAAAGGCAAGGATCCGGAGGCGTCCCGGGCGGCCGCGCCGCCTGCGCCTCCGCCCCGAGGAGGCCCCGGAGCAGCGCGCACAGGTCCGACACCTCGAAGGGCTTGGCGATGAACGCGCCGGCGGGCGCCGCCCCGCCGGCCCGCAGCACCGCCTCCTCGGCGTATCCGGACATGTAGACCACCACCGCCTCCGGATGGGTGGGGGCGAGCCGGCGCGCCAGCTCGGGCCCGGAGACGCGGGGCATCACCACGTCGGTGACGAGCGCGTCGATCCGCTCCCGCCGCCGCTCGGCGAGTTCCAGGGCCTCGCGCCCGTCCGCCGCGGCGAGCACCGCGAACCCCCGGGCGGTGAGCTGGGAGACGAGGAGCGAGCGGACCTGCTCGGCGTCCTCGACGACCAGCACGACCTCGCCGCGGGCCTCCGCGTCGGCGGCGCCCGCCGCGTGCGTCCGGGCCGGCCCCTCCTCGCCCGTCTCGCGCGGCAGGTAGACCTCGAAGGTGGTCCCGGCCCCGGGCGCGCTGGTCACCCCCACGAACCCCCGGCTCTGGCGGACGATGCCGTAGACCGTGGACAGGCCGAGGCCGGTGCCCTTCCCCGGCTCCTTCGTCGTGAAGAAGGGCTCGAAGATCCGGCCCATCACCTCGGGGGTCATCCCGTGACCGGTGTCGACCACGCGGATCCGGACGAAGTCGCCCGGAACGCCCTCGGGGTGGCGCCGCGCCTCGCGCTCACCCAGGGTCACGTTGGCGACCGAGATCGAGAGCCGTCCCCCGTCCGGCATCGCGTCCCGGGCGTTCACCGCGAGGTTGACGAGGACCTGCTCGAGCTGCCCCCGGTCGGCACGGATCCGCCAGCAACCCGGCTGGAGTTCGGTCGCGAGATCGACGTCCTCTCCGATGAGGCGCCGCATCATCTTCTCCACGCCGGAGACGACCTCGCCCGGATCGAGGGAGACCGGCGCGAGCACCTGCCTCCGGCCGAAGGCGAGGAGCTGGCGGGTGAGGTCGGCGGCCCGCGCGCCGGCCCTGCGGATCTCCTCCACGTCCTCCCGGACCGGATCGCCCGGTGGGAGCGCGTCGATGGCGAGCGCCGCGTACCCGTTGATCGCGGTGAGCAGGTTGTTGAAGTCGTGGGCCACGCCCCCGGCGAGCGTGCCGATGGCCTCCAGCCTCTGGAGGTGCCGGCGCCGCTCCCGCTCCCTGTGCTGCTCGGTGACGTCGCGGGCCGACACGACGTGGTGCGTGAGCCGCCCCTGCTCGTCCCGCACCGGCGTGAGCGAGACCTCGGCCTCGAAGGCGCTCCCGTCGGCCCTCCGTCCGGGGAGCTCCCCGCGCCACGGACGACCTTCCCGCGCCGCGGCCAGGAACCCGGCGCCCGAGGCTCCCGCGCCGTCCGCCCCGATGGCCTCGAGGTAGGGGCGTCCCCCGACCTCGGCGGCAGGGCGCCCAGACAGCCGCTCGAAGGCCGGGTTCACGTGGCCGAGCCGCAGGGAGGGATCGGCGATGGCCACGGCCTCGGCGCTCTGCTCGAGGGCGTTGGCGAGCACGGCCCTCGCCTGCTCGGCCCGCCTCCGCTCGGCGGCGACCCGCTCGAGCGCCTGGTCCTTCTCGCCCACCTCGCGGCGGCGAGCGGACGACTCCTCCTGGCGCGCGCTCTCCACGAAGGAGCGAACGTTGAGGACGACGCCGAGCACCGCGAACCCGAGCGCGAGGGCCACCACGGCCGTGAGCGCGGCGAGCCCCGACCCGGTGGGAACCCCGCGCAGGAGGTCCTCCCGGCGGGAGACGTCGACGAGCCAGAGGGTACGTCCGGGGAGCCGGACCCGGGCGACGAGGTGCGGGGCGTCGGCGTCGCCGCCCGCCGCGGAGACCGGCACGGCCACGCCGTCGGCAGGGACCGCGTGGAGCGCCGGGGGCAGCCCGGCCGCGTGGCGAAGGGCGGGACCGGAGTAGGCGACGCCGTGCTCGTCCACGAGGTGGCCGTGACGGGGTCGCCCCCCGGCCTCCCACTCCTGGACCAGCGCGCGGGCCATCCGGTCCGGGGACAGGAAGCCCACGAGGTGGGCGACCGGCCGGTCCTTGGAGCCGACCGGCGCGACCACGACGACACGGCCGCCGTCGGCGGTGAGCCCGACCCGGTCGACCGCACCGCGCCGGTGCACCCACGCCGCGGTCGCGCTCCCTCCTGCCGGACCCGCGGCGGCGATCTCCCGCCCGGCCTCGTCGACGGCGACGACACGGTCGAAGGCAGGCTCCTCGCCGGGGAGGTCGGCGGAGGCGAGCGAGCGCAGCCTGGCCTCCAGCGCTGCCCGGGGGACGGGCCATTCCCGGAGGTCGCCGGCGGCGGACCGCAGGTACCGGTCCGCGGTGTCGAGCGTGTGGCCGAGGAGCGCCGCCCGGAGCGTGAGGGTGGTCGCATGCTGGAGGAGGACGTCGTCGCGGCGCTGCGCGGCCGCCCGGAAGTTCACCGAGAGGAGCCGCGCGACCACCGCGGCGAGGCTGGCGCCCCCGTCCAGCCACGCAGCCTGGAGCGCGCCCGCGGCGAGGAATGCAGCCGCGCGCCGCAACGGTCCTCGCCGCTCGACCTCGCTCCACCATCCGGACCGGGACGCGCGGTGCAGGCTCACGTCCCTCCCCTCCCCACCCCCATGCCACGTCCCCTCTGCCCCCCGGCTCTCCTGCAGGA
Source organism: Anaeromyxobacteraceae bacterium (assembly GCA_035429785.1). Taxonomy (GTDB): domain Bacteria; phylum Myxococcota; class Myxococcia; order Myxococcales; family Anaeromyxobacteraceae; genus CAIOAK01. The sequence goes on along the minus strand of DAOMFN010000020.1, from coordinate 127 downwards.
TGCAGGCATGGAATGGACAGCGCCACGACCCCGATAGGACGGGTCCCTTGGGGGTCACGTGATCGCGGCTCGCGCGTGGGGGTCACCCCGGACGGGGGCGCGCGCATTGACTCCCAGGTCGGCCAGC